>CAZUIE010000020.1:0-7026 GCA_964620945.1 uncultured Maribacter sp. | reverse complement strand
CTTTTATCAGACCAGGAATTAAAGCTTCAAATGCAGGTAAATAAGGGTCATGGGCCAAATCAATCAAGCTATCCAAAGTGATATCCTTAACATCCTTTAAAAGTGAAATTGCATGAACACCCCTAAAATTCTCTTGGTCTCTGGACATATAATAAGGATAATCCTCTTTCTTTGGACTAAATTCCAAAGCGGATGTATAGGGTGTGGAATTGCAATTTTGAATCCATCCGTTCTCTGGGTTCAGTACCAAAATATTTTCGTCCACGGTATGTAAGCCTTGCCAATCGGTCCTAGGGTTCCAGCCGTCCACAGGCTTGGAATAATCAAAACTTACATCGCGCTTAGGGACAAAATTCCCATGAAAATAGGCTATGTTTCCTTCTGCATCCGCATACACCGTGTTATTACTAGAATTGGTGCGAATATCCATCATCTCCCGAAACCCTTTGTAGCCATCCTTTTTGGTACGCACAAAAGATTGCTCTAACGCTTTTACGGGTTCCCACATCATAGCAGAAGCCGTCCACTTTCCATCCTCCATATGGGTAATGGGACCGTGATGCGTTCTATAGGCCGGAAACATTTTTTCCTTAATACCGTCCTCGCTTTTATATTTAAGCCTAATTTCGGAGACTTCAACAGGTCTTAATTCTTCCCCGTATTGATATAGTATGTTACCATCCAATCTGGTAATGTTCTCTTTAAATTCATCCATTACATCGGTATAGGTAGAGGTATGCATCCATCCGGTCTTTTCATTAAAGCCTTGGTACACGAAAAACTGCCCCCAGGTAACCGCTCCGTAGGCATTCAACCCTTCTTCCGAAACTACGTGTACTTCGCCTCTAAAGTAGAAAGACGTATGCGGATTGATCAATAACATCGCATTACCGGATTGCGTTAAATCGCCCGAAATAGCAATACCATTGGAACCTTGTGGTTCTGCCAGTTCTTCTTCTTTTTGAATGGCAATGAGTTCCGAGACAGGAACTTCCATATTCCCTTCATAAAAAGCTTTTATCTTGCTTGTTCTAATACGCTCTATATCGCCTCCTATACTGCCCTCACTAAAATACATGGGCATCCAAGGCTCAAAACGTGTTAATAATTTCGGAGTAACTTCTGGATGTGTTTCCAGATAATAATTGACGCCATCGGCGAAGGCGTCGCAAAGCTGTTTGAGCCAAGCCGGACTTTTTTCATAATTCTCCTTTGCCTCTTCCTCTGTCATAAAGAGTTTTGCCCTAAGGTCACTATAAAGTGCATCTTCACCTTCTACTTCCGCCAAACGACCGGTAGCCCAAATATAGTTTTGCTCCACTCGGTTAAAATCGTCCTCACATTGTGCGTACAATAAACCAAAAACAGCATCGGCATCCGTTTTTCCATAGATATGAGGGACGCCAAAATCATCTCTGATGATGGTTACCCGTTCTGCCTTTTCGGCAAGAGACATGGAATCGTAATCGACCTGCTCCGCAACTTGAGGTTCGGTTTTACAAGAAATTAAAAAGATGGTAATCAATAGGTAAGCAACGCGATTCATAGGTATAATTTTACCCCATGAAGATACATTAATTTACGGAGTACAAAAAGTTACCAACTGCCGCTGGAACCACCTCCGCCAGAACTGCCACCACCACCAGAAAAACTACTGGAGCTACCGCTGGAAGAACTAGATCCAAACGAATGAGATCCAGAGGACGAAAATGTTTTTCTATAGTAGGTTTTATCGTTTTTTAATAACGAAAGATTAAATTCTTCTTTCCCAGAACTGAAAAATTTAATTTTTACAATAGCTATACCTATGGCAATGCCAAAAAACGGAAGGAACAACCATAAACCCATTTTTGGACTATTCCAAACCAATTCAAATAGTTGGCCATGCCGCTCAAAAAGTGATAAAGTAACAACCATGACGGGAAGCAACATAAAAACCAATCCAAAAATGGCACTCAGTGCACCTCCAAAAATCATAAATATTCCTGGCAGCACACCTAACTTCCCAATGAGTATCCCTCTAAAAACTTCAACTAAAGCTTTATAAGATTTATAGAACTGAAAACCTCCAAAGCCTACAAAAACGGAAAGAAATAAAAATAGAAATCCGTAACCAATCCATTGATCTCTATTTTCACTGTTTTGTATTTCCTCCTTAAACTCGGCAAGAGCTTCGGGATTATTCAAAAATAGCATCAATTCATCCACTGCGGTAGAAATACCTTCATAGTAACGCTCTTCCTTAAAATTAGGAATCATCGTATTTCTAATGATTCTCGAAGCCACCGCATCTGTAATGTAAGGTTCCAAACCATACCCGACCTCTATACGCACCTCTCTGTCCTGCTTTGCAAAAAGAATCAATAGCCCATTATCCTTTCCTTCCTGGCCCAACTTATTTTGGTTGAATAGCCCATTAGCATAGGTTTCTATAGTTTCAAAACCAAGTTGATCAATGGTGACCACGACCAATTGATTGGTAGTCTCCGTTTCAAATGCGGTGAGTTTTTGTTGGAGTTCGGTAATTTCAGCCTGTGTGAAAATACCCGCACTATCCGTTACAATTGCATTAAGTTCCATATACTGGTTCTGAGCATGAACAAACCCATGAAACACTAGCATATAAACAATAAGGAAATTTTTAACGATGCTCTTCAAAAACTGGATTTTAAAATTATACTACACGGTTCAGAAGCTAGATTACAAGTTATACATTTTAGTAACAACACGTATTCTCTTTAATTTCAACTACCTTGCAACTTCTTTTGAAACATGGAACATGGCAGAGAAAAAAGTAAGTATTTTAAGTGCATTCAAGACCATTATTTGGCCTAGAAGAAATCTAGTTTTTATTGGATTGTTATTGATAGTAATCAGCAAGGCGGCGAGTTTTGTAGCTCCATTATCTTTAAAGTACTTAATGGACGATATTATTCCCAACAAGGATACCGATTTTTTAAAGTGGTTGGTGGCAGCTGTTGCGCTCGCTATTTTGGTGCAGGCGGTAACCTCTTTTCTATTGACCAAAATTTTAAGTGTACAGGCACAATACCTAATTTCCGAACTACGGGCACAGGTACAGAAAAAAGTACTTTCCCTTCCCATTCGCTTTTTTGACAATGCAAAATCGGGAGCTTTGGTTTCTAGAATTATGACGGACGTTGAAGGTGTGCGTAACCTTATTGGTACGGGATTGGTACAACTTGTTGGTGGTACTATTACGGCTGTCGTTTCCCTGATTCTGTTGTTACAAATAAGCTGGTCTATGACCCTATTTACCCTTGTGCCGTTGGCTGTTTTTGCTTTAATAGCCCTAAAGGCATTTAAAATAATCCGACCTATTTTTAGAAATCGAGGAAAAATAAATGCCGAGGTTACCGGTAGGCTAACAGAAACACTAGGCGGTGTTCGGGTGATAAAAGGTTTTAATGCAGAGGCTCAAGAAAATAGCATTTTTGAGGAAGGCGTTGAGCGCTTGTTCTTAAACGTAAAAAAGAGTTTGACCGCTACTGCGTTTATGACCAGCTCCTCTACTTTTCTTTTAGGTATTGCGACTACAGGAATCATGGGTATTGGAGGCTATAAGATTATGATGGACGAACTGACCATTGGTGAATTTTTGACCTTTACTTTTTTATTGGGATTGATGGTCGCCCCGATTGTACAAATGAGCAATATCGGAAGCCAACTCACCGAAGCTTTGGCAGGTTTGGACCGTACAGAAGAACTCATGAACATGACTCCAGAAGCGGACGAAGAAAACCGTACTATAATCCTTAACAAGATAAAAGGAGATATCGTTTTCAACGACGTATCCTTTGCTTATGAAGAAGATAAAGAAGTGTTGCACAATATCAATTTTGAGGTGAAATCTGGCTCGGTGGTAGCGCTTGTTGGAAGTTCTGGATCCGGAAAAAGTACCATTGCAGGTTTGGCCGCTACTTTTTTAAATCCAGAATCAGGTACCATCACCATTGATGGGAATGACATGTCCAAGGTAAACCTTAATAGTTATCGTAAAAATTTAGGTGTCGTTTTACAGGACGAATTTCTATTTGAAGGGACTATCCGCGCCAATATTCTATTCCCAAGACCCAACGCCACCGAAGAAGAAGTACAAGCAGCCGTAAAAGCGGCTTATGTGGATGAATTTACGGACCGTTTTGAAGACGGACTGGAGACCCTTATCGGTGAGCGCGGTGTAAAACTCTCCGGCGGACAACGGCAACGTATTGCCATTGCACGAGCGGTTCTGGCAAACCCTAAAATTTTAATTTTAGACGAAGCAACCTCGAATTTGGATACAGAAAGCGAAGCCTTGATTCAAAAAAGTCTAGCGACCCTAACAGAAGGTAGAACAACTTTTGTTATTGCCCACCGTTTAAGTACCATTCGTAAAGCGAATCAGATTTTGGTTATTGAAAATGGACGCATTGCGGAGCAAGGGACCCATGACGAATTAATTGCCACAGAAGGCAGGTATTATAACCTGTTCACGTATCAGGCGAGGATTTGAGTTCGTGTTCCATACCAAAATCTACCGATAAGGAATTTGTAGTCTCAAATACATTCTTTATTCCCGTGGCGAGTTTTTAGTTTTGTAAAAGGTTCCTTTTAAGATACTATTGGAAAGTTGTAAATTAACGGTTTAGCTATGAACAGTACGGGAGCAAACTAGCGTTTGCTTTCCGCCACGCACATAGCGAAATCTTTTGGTTTTGTTTTTTCTTTTTTGTGTCAAAGCGAAATCCCAAAGATTTCGCGCCCTCATAAAAATACACAAACCTTGGCGTTTAAAACCTGAGCCCGTATTGTTTATAGGTTGTGTTGGCAATAGTTATTTCTTATTCAATTTCCATAACATATACGATGGATTCATTTTTACGTCTTTTATATAATCATTATATGATTTATATCCTTTTGCAATTGTATGAATCATAGCCAAAAGACTAAAGCCATTTGTTATTGATGAAGCTAAAAGACTACCCGTTAATATTGTAGCATTTGCTCCGATTTGTTTCCTTATGTGACTGAATTTTGAATTAATTTTAGATAGTTGAACCTCATTTAGTTCGTGAATTATATTTTCCCTTTTTAATATTATGTCCTTAGGGTCTGTTAGCCCTCTAATTTCTCGAAAATTACGCTCTAATTCTATTCTGAAATTAGTAAATACATCTTCTTCATACTTCCGTATTTCCATTAATTTATTTGGGTCAATATTATTAATGAAAGGAAGGTCTAAATTTATTAACTCATTTGCTGTAAAAGTTTTAATGTTTTCCTTTTGTTCAAATGTTTGATTTAAAAGAGAACTCGTAAAATTGTCGTTACATAAAAAGGTAGAGTCTATTGAACTTGCAATCATATTTTCTAGATAGATTTTGTCAAAGACTCTTTTAGCAGATTGATTTACAGATTGTGTAATCCAAGCATTAAAATATTCAATATCGGGAGGTGTATCTGGCAAATGTTGTCGAAATTGAGCGATACCTGTTTCCTCATTAAAATCCACTACTTCTGTTTGGAATAAGAAAAATATTTCTCCATTTCTAATATCTAAATCCTTGTACCTAATATTGATTGCTCGGGTTGGTTTTAACTCTCCATCAATTATTGCCCAACCTCCATTTTTCATTTTTGTTAATGGAGATACAATAGTTTTTTCTTTAAAAAAATCAAGAATTGGTTTTGGAAGAATTCCATTGTCATAATCTTTTGGAAGTCTAAACGGAACTTCTTTAGATGTCTCAAAAAAGATATTGTAAGGAAGAATTTTCACATAATCATTAGCAATAAAAGGGGTGGTTTTTTTAAAAAATTTCAAAACAGAAATGAGTTTATCTCTGTCTAAGCTAGGAGGGTTAAACCCTAGATAATCTGACATTACTTCTGTTTGTTTTCCTGACCTCTCTGTCAATTTAAATAATGGGTCACTAATAATAAATTGCTGAATATAAAGAGCTGTTTGAGATAGAAACGAAATTGAAATATCGTCAATGGTAGCAAATACTTTTAGAGATGATTTATTCTCTGATATTTCCTTTTTTAATTCCTCAAAATTATCCAGACAATGATTCCTGTATTTTTCTAATTCTTGATAGATTTTGTCATCTGAATAATTTTTAAATCCTGAATCTAATTCTCCTTGATTAAAGAAATAACTTTCAGTTAAAAAATTATATGTTATACTTCCCATTCATTTATACTAATTATTGCCAACGGTTCGTGTATGATTAGTTGCGGACTTTTCCAACGGAAAATGTCCGCCTGATTTTAAAGATAATTGATTGCAGGAATTTTCAGCTGGAAATTCCGCCCGCAATCAATTATACACCGTGTTGTAACACGTTATTTATTCCTATTCCAATTGGATTTGATTATACTGATAATTCTCAGTGAAATTTTGATAGGTCAAAATTCCACTTTCCCGTTGAAATATAAGTGCCTCAAGAAGCTGTCCATTCTCAATGGCTTGTATTTTTGTCACGTCGCTATATTCAATTCCGTTATAATCAAAACTTGGCAGAATTTCAATAGTATACTCCTCTAGAATATCATTCGAAAATCGGTCATAAAACAAGTATTCTCCATCAACCTCCCGTATTATAAAAAAGGTATTTCGTTCTTCACTAAAATATAGGTCAAATGAAAACAAGAACTCGTTTAAAGAAAGTTGAAGACTAGAGCCAGAATCAAAATAAGTCCAGTAGTTTTCATACTTAGTAGGCTCGCAGAATAATCTTTTACCGTTGGTAAAACCATTAAAATCAACAAAAAGTCGAAATCCAACCGTGTCTAGTTCTGATGCCATTTCGAAGTATCCAGGGTCAATTTTTAGTCTGTTTTGAAAGTCATCAAAAAAGACTACGTCATTCCCATCATCGCATAAATCCACATTACAAGAGGTCAAAAACAGACTCGCTATTACGGTTATAAAAAAGTTGCTCCTTGTACTTAGCATAATGTGTTACAACGTTTAGTATATGAAGCGTAGCAACCCGCAGGGTGCTATGATTTCATATA
>CAZUIE010000019.1:0-32798 GCA_964620945.1 uncultured Maribacter sp. | reverse complement strand
GGCCATAACCATAGCAGCCCTGAAGAAATTTCAAATTTTAGAACCTATCTACCAGCTATTTTCAGCTTTGTGATGTTGATAGCAGGAATCGCTATTGATTACTTTGATGCGTTTCCTTTCTTCAAAGGATGGATTCGCGTAGTATGGTACACGGTAGCCTATATCCCTGTTGGTTTTCCGGTGATAAGAGAAGGCTGGAAAAGTATTAAAAATGGTGATTTTTTTACGGAATTCTTCTTAATGTCCATAGCCACTTTAGGTGCATTTGCCATTGGCGAATATCCCGAAGGTGTTGCCGTAATGCTGTTTTATGCTGTGGGCGAACTCTTCCAAAATGCGGCCGTTAACCGTGCGAAAGGAAATATAAAAGCCTTACTCGATGTAAGACCAAATGAAGCTTTGGTTTATCGTGATGGCGACTTTGTTTCAGTAAATCCCGAGACTGTTGAAATCGGTGAAAAGATACAGGTACGTGTAGGCGAAAAAGTTCCGCTTGATGGTATTCTGCTTTCTGAAAAGGGTTCTTTTAATACTGCTGCCTTGACAGGCGAAAGCAAACCTGATACGATTGCTAAAGGTGATACTGTTTTTGCAGGAAGCATAAATCTTGATGGTGTAATCGAGATTGAAACCACTAAAGAATTTAAGGATAGTTCCATTGCACGAATTCTGGATATGGTGCAAAATGCAACTGCCAGAAAATCAAAGACCGAATTGTTCATTAGAAAATTTGCACGAATTTATACGCCTATTGTTGTATTCCTCGCCATCGGACTTACGTTCCTACCTTTCTTTTTTGTAGATGACTACGTGTTTAGGGAT
Organism: uncultured Maribacter sp.; assembly: GCA_964620945.1. GTDB lineage: Bacteria > Bacteroidota > Bacteroidia > Flavobacteriales > Flavobacteriaceae > Maribacter. The sequence goes on along the minus strand of CAZUIE010000019.1, from coordinate 31,976 downwards.
TGGCTATATAGAGCATTGATATTCCTCGTGATTTCGTGTCCTTGTGCGTTGGTCATCTCTATTCCTCTCGGCTATTTTGGCGGTTTGGGTGCGGCATCGCGCAATGGTATTCTTTTTAAAGGTGCATCCTTTTTAGATGCAATGACCCAAGTAAACACGGTCGTAATGGACAAAACAGGAACCGTTACCAAAGGGGTTTTTAAAATCAAAGAAATCAATTCCATCACATTTGAGGAAGCCGAATTTATGAAGTACTTGATGGCAATGGAAGAGCAATCTACCCATCCTATTGCAAAAGCGATTCTCGAATACAAAGCAGACGGTTCGGATTATGAAGCGACTGATGTTTCAGAGGTTGCTGGAAAGGGATTGAAGGGAACAGTTAATGGGAAAACGGTGTTGGTAGGCAACAAAGCTTTGATGACTTCAAACAACATAGAAGTTCCTTCAGAAACAGATGGTATTGTAGAATCCATCGTAATGGTATCCATTGATGGAAATTTTGCAGGTTATGTAACCATTGCAGATGAATTGAAGGATGATGCGCACCAAGCCATTAAACAAATTAGAGATGCAGGGATTTCAAAAATCATAATGCTATCAGGCGACAAAGATTCAATTACACAACAGGTTGCAAAAGAGCTGAACATCGATTGGGCAAAAGGTGGGTTGTTACCCGAAGATAAACTGAATGAGGTGGAAGAGCTCAAAAAGCAACCCGAAACCAAAGTTGCATTTATTGGTGATGGTATTAATGATGCACCCGTTTTGGCAGCAAGTGGTGTAGGTATTGCAATGGGTGGTTTGGGTAGCGACGTTGCTATAGAAACAGCCGATGTTATCATACAGACCGACCAACCCAGTAAGATTGCAAGAGCGATTAAAATTGGTCGTTCAACGCGAAGAATTGTCTGGCAGAATATTGGGCTTGCCTTTGGTGTAAAGGTTATAGTCCTCATTCTCGGGGCAGGTGGTCTCGCAACAATGTGGGAAGCCGTTTTTGCAGATGTAGGTGTTGCGCTGCTTGCTATCCTCAATGCCGTCAGATTGCAGAAAATGAAGTGGCAGGATTCTTAGAACGCTTATTACGGCCGAGCAAATGAAAGTAGTTTCAAATAAATTAAAGCTATCTTTATAAGTCAGAATAAGTCTTAATCAATGATTCACATTTTCACAACAGGTGGCACAATCGAGGGGCTGGACTATATTGATGATAGTGGTATAATGTCATCCGACGTAGGGATTGAAGATTTTTTGGATAAAGCAAATATAAATTTTGAATATACCATAGAAGGTGTTTTCAAAAAAGACAGTCGTGCCATAACAGATGATGACAGAAAGTTGTTGGCGAGCAAGATAAAGGAAACTAATGCGACTAAGATACTGATTACCCACGGTACTTTCACAATGGAAGATACTGCAAAATATATAGGAAAACTCAATTTGAACAAAACAATCGTTTTGGTTGGGTCTTTCATTTTGGGTTCATCTGCAGAGACAGATGCACCCTTTAACTTGGGGTATGCAATTAGCTCATTACAGCTTCTAAAACCGGATGTTTATATTGCTATGAACGGACAAATTTTTAATTGGAACAATGTTTCCAAGAATTTAGAAACCAACAAATTTGAGCGCAATGAGTAGTAAAATAGATGTTTGGTACTTCGATACATTGGACGACTTTTTTCTATCTATTAATAGATACGTTCATAGTATTGCTTACACTCTACTTTTCCAGAAAGAAAACGCGTAGTAGTCTAAGGCGTTTCCTCTACCTCGGAATCTTGTTTGTTGCTTATAATGCTACTGGTGGTTTTTTACCAATTGACAACTTCCCAGGTCCTTTTATTTTGCAGTATATTATTACCTATGGTGTTGCCATCGCCTTGTGTGTTTATATCGTTTATTATCTCTACAAAGAGTACGATATTGTCGTTTTAAAATTCAACTCATCCATAAGAAACCGTGCTATACTCGCAAGCGTGAGTTTTGTAGTGCTGTTTCTTATCCCTTATTTCCTGACAGATTCACTTAATTCTGCACGTTTTCTATTTACCATTCCTATATCTGCTGTCGCTTTTGTTTTTCTGTTTATTTTCTATCGTCGCATATCGAATCCCAGCAATCCAAATCCTTTCATAGTAAGACGAAACAAACTCTCAATGGTAAGTGTAGCAAGTATTGCCCTGTTACCTATCTGCACAGTCATCGGCGACTATCAATGGATAACATTTACCGTAATGAACTTGGCTTTCTTTGCCATAACCGCCATTGAAGCAGATAGGTATTTGTACTTCATAGAAAACAATAACCGAATGTATGAGGTCTTTGCGTTGAAGAAAAAACAACGTGACGAATCGGTCGAGCGCAAAATCATCTATGAAGATTTGACCCGTAGAGAAATCGAAGTGGCTTTGTCAATTTTAAGTAATTTAAGCTACAGAAACATCGCCAAAGATTTATTCATTGCAGAAAGTACCGTATCAAAACACGCATCAAATATCTTCAAAAAAACGGGCGTAAAGAATAGGCGTGAATTTTTGAAGCGATTTCGGAAGAAAAAGTAAGTAAATTGAGTTTATATAAAAACCACTATTTGCAGTACCTAACAAATAATCCGTAGAAAAATACGGACTATTCCGTAATTATATACGGCACGTTTTCCTTGTACAATTACAAAGTAAAGCTACTTTACACATAGTTCCCTAAAATACAACAATGAGCCACAAATTTTATGTTCCGTGACTTTCATTTACATCATTTTGTAGGACTATGACAACCACCAATAAATCGTATCAACTAAATCCCATTTCTATGGTTTACAACGTTAAAGTTCCTGCTTATGAATTCGCAATTACAATCAAAAAAATTATTAAAGGATCTGGATGAGTTTAAAATTCAGAATGGAAATATTTTAGAACAGGCATATCTTTCCATCAAAGCCTGTCGCAAACTATTGAGTTCTTACAAAAAGGAAATCATTGACACTAAATTTCAGACGATACAAGATGAAATAAATTTCTTTAAAAAGGTAAAGCAGGTTCCTCTTATAAGGCTCATCTACTTTTCAGAAATACATTCCTTTGAGATTCAACTTCCAAAGGGCGATAAGGATGCCCAACTAAAATCGATTAAAAAGAAAATCAGCAAAATAAATCGCTTTTTCCTGTACAATATCGATTTTGGACGTTATGTAAATTCCGGTGCTACCCATTTTGACAAGGAATACTACACCAGAGATTATCTCGAAACATTCCATATAACAACTTCCAAATTTTACTTTCAAGACCCAGAGTTTTGCACACCAAGGGATATGCTACTTGGCAAATACAAGGCGTATGATTTGTTAGTGATATATTTGGATGAAAAAAAGCATCGAATTCGGAAAGGATTGAACGGCAAATTAAATGGTGCTAAACCAATTGAAAAGATACATTGGCCATTTTCAAATACAGATTATGTTGAACTCGTTTATGCACTCTGCTCAAAGGGATTGGGCAAACAGGATAATCAAGCCATAATGCAGGTTTCCAAAAAAATGCAACAGCTTTTCGATATTGAGCCAAAGGACATCTACAAAACCTATCAGGACATCAAAAACCGCAAGAACAGTAGGACACTATTTCTCGATGAGCTTTCCACCTCGTTACTGATAGAAATGGACAAAAGCGAAGAATAACAAGCTATTTTACTGTTAACAAAAGACCGTACTACGGTTGACCTACGGTCTTTTTATTTTGGAAGGCGTCTTCATATAATTTGATATGATTTAGCACACCGTTTCCACTTTAGAAGCACCATAATACTACAAAACCCATCAAATTTCAAAATGTTAAATTTTGACCGTAGTACGGTCGTACTGGGGAATAAAATCCAATAAACCTATTCAAATTTGTAGAACGAAAGTCAAATCAGGTCAGGGACTATCATTTAAAATCATAAACCCAGATAGTCCCTTTCTTTTAAAACCGTTCTATTATGCCAACAAGTATTATTACCACAGACGACCTTCGGGAATTCAAAATGGAATTGCTCGATGACATTAAACAATTACTTACCAGACAAGCCAGCGGGAAACTCAAAAAATACCTCAAATCTTCTGAGGTTATGGACTTGCTACAAGTAAGTCCAGGCACTTTACAAAATCTTCGTATCAATGGCACATTACCATACACCAAGGTGGGTGGCATTATCTATTACGATACCGAGGAAATTCAAAAAGTTATGGATGCCAACCGTGTGCACCACGGTCTAAATTCTTAAGCGATGAACTATATAAAGCTACTTAATGCGGCTTTTGAAAAGTTCTATTTTGATGACCGCCTTAACCCATCCCATATCAGTTTGTATATGGCGCTATTCCAAGAATGGAACAGTTGCCGCTTTATGGATGAATTTTATGTAAACCGTCGCGATTTGATGCGATGTGCTAAAATAGGTTCTAAGTCTACATATCACAGATGCATCGTCGAGTTAGATTCTTGGCAATACTTAACCTATTTCCCTTCCAACAATCCCTACAAAGGCAGCAAAATAAAGATGGCCATTATTGGGACAAGTGATGAACCGGTTGTGGGACAGTACAATCCCATATTAGAACAACTTGCGGAACAGTACCATCCCAGAGGTGTACCGCTTGAGGGACACCACCATCCCAAAAATGGACAGGTTGTGAACCAACACCGTCCCATAGATGGACAAGCATTGGTATCTAATACAAACAATATCAAACAAGAAAACTATATAAAACAACCAAAGGGCTGGCAGGCCGTTTTTATTTTTTTTGAAGAAAAAGGTTTTGATGCTGATGAAGCTAAAAAATTCTATGAGCATTACCAGACCAGAAATTGGCAAACTGGCGATGGCAAGGAAATCAGAGATTGGCGAGCCGTAGCCATCAACTGGATGGACAGAACCGAAATATTCGACGAGGAAAACAAACCAAACAAAAAACAAGCGTCCCAAATCAAGGACAACTTGCGAACCACTAAAAACAAAGATTATGGACAACCCCTCTAAAATAACCGAAGGTGGCGTGGAATATTCGCTCGGAAAATTTGATGGTAAAAGTGTGATCTATGATTTTCCAAAAATCTTGATTTACCTAAATGCCAAAGGCAAACTTTTGTTTGGCGAAAAGTTTAGGATATATGATGAAGACAAGGATATTTTGCTGAAGCTCTGTTCCTACTTCATCAAGGATAAAGACAACTGTGAGACTTATGGTATTGACATTGACAAAGGCATTCTACTTTCCGGACCCGTTGGCTGCGGCAAAACCAGTTTGATGAAATTGTTGCGCCATTTGGTTCCACTACAAAGACCTTACGAAATGATTCCCTGCCGGAATGTAACCTTCAGTTTCAACCATCTTGGGTTTAAAACGGTTGAAGAGTATGGTAATACCAAATTTTACTGTTTTGATGATTTAGGTGTGGAACCATCTGGTAGATTCTACGGAAAGGATTTGAACGTAATGGGCGAAGTGCTCTTATCCCGATACGAGCTTTACTTACAAACCAAACACAAAATCAAGACGCACGCCACAACCAATCTCAATGCTGAAGAACTGGAAGAACGCTATGGTAATCGTGTGCGTAGCCGAATGCGAGAACTTTTTAATTTGATTGCTTTTGATACTAAAGCTGGGGATAAACGGAAGTGAATTTAAGGTATGGCTTTTTAACAACAATTTTTATTTTCTTGAATCGGCGGACAAGCCACAGTACCATAAGAACAGAATACACAACAATCCCCTTCTTTTGGTTTCAGAACAGTTTTGCAATTCTCACATTCATAAAAGAATTGACAGGCGGTGGTTGGCATTTCTTCAGCCTTTTTGTGGCCGCATTCTGGACAGGTAATCGTAGATTTTAATTGAATCTTCATTATTCTATTATTTTGTACCCCGTGCTTTCTATAGCTTTTCGGATTGTGGGCAAATCGGTTTTGGTCTTGTCAAATTCCACTATGGTATTAGCATTTTCGTAGCTGGCTTTGATAGAAATAATTCCGTCCAATTTATTGACTTCGCTTTCTACGTGTGCCTCACAACCTGCACAGGTCATTCCAGCGACTTCAAAAGTCTGTTTTTTGATATTGGATTGAGAGACATAGACGATATCCTTGGCGGGCTGTGCATAAAATAGATTGGAATAGTACGGGAAGGCCAGCATCAATGCGGCGAATAGTGTTACTATCAATAAGAACCGTTTGGATTGCCAAAACGATGGTTTCGCATCATCTTCACAGGCGCAATCTATTTCTTCCTGTGTTTTCGGTCGTAGTTTCTGGTACCAGGCAAAGACCAAAACAATAATGGTCAAGCCGATAAGATAGGGTCTAAATGGCTCGACCCAAGAGAATGTAGATGCAATTCCGCTTGTTCCAGCAATTAATGCCAAGACAGGGGTTATACAACATATTGATGCTGCAACTGCGGTAAAAATGCCGGTATAGGCCGCGGTATTTGAAGTTTTATTCGGTGCCATAATGTAAACTTTCTAAGCTGTTTTCTTTCTTGCTGAAATTGAATTGAAAATTCCATTCAAAACATTGTCCTCACTCTTTACCAGCGAATAATACAATGTTTGCCCTTCACGTCTCGATGTAATAATTCCCGCATCCTTCATTTTACGGATATGTTGGGATACGGCAGGAACACTCATTTCAAGAATGTCAGCAATATCGCAAGGACACAGTTCATTCTCTATGTTCAATAGAAATAGAATTTTCAGTCGTACCTCGCTTCCCGCAAGAGACAAAATTTTGCTTATTGCTTCTAAGCTACCTGAAGAATTCTCTATGGTTTCCTTACATCTCGATATTTGCTTCTTGTCTGCTTCGTTCCGTGTACAGGTTATTTCCAAGCTCATCTTTTTTGATTTAAAGTGGCCACAAATATATCATTATTATATTATTTAAGCAAATACTTAAATACACTATTGAATAAATTGTTTTTTATAATGTGTAGATAATAAACTTAGGTAATCTAACTTCTAAAGGATTTGTACAGTAAAATAACTTCTGAAACACATTGTAAAACAATGTCCTTCAAGCTCTTCGTTAACTCTAAAAAAATATCTTTCATAATTCTATTGATTTTTGAATGGATAATAATATCGATAGTGCGATACGCTCAATATTGTGGTTGTCTGAGATATAGCTTTCTTCATCCCAATTGGATAAAAAGCCCAATTCTATTAATATGGCAGTACAATAATCTGCTGTTTCCCTTAGCACCTGAAAGTTCGCAAACTTCACACCTCTGCTATCATAGCCTATTGCTTCACAAAGTGCACTTTCAATTTGATAGCCCATAAAAACCGATGCTTTTGAGAATTTTTCTTGTTTTCTTGAAGCGTAAACTTCAATACCTCTTGCATCCGGATTATCAGAATGATTGCAATGCAAGGACACAAATAAATCCGCTTTTAATGCTTTGGCCAGCTTAGTTCTGTCTGATAAAGAAATGAGCGTATCACTATATCTGGTCAAATAAATATCGAATGGATTTTCCAAGCTGTTATTCAACCTTAAAATGGCATTTGCAATATTCAAAACAACATCTTTTTCTTGAATGTCATTTATACCAATTGCACCAGCATCTTTTCCGCCGTGTCCAACGTCAATTATTATTCGTTTTTGAGCAGTCGATTCTTGTCCAAAAATGAAGCACATTTTTAGAACCAAAATCACAAAACTGACGTTTTTGAGCAGATTTTTCATTTTCAATTTTCGGGTTATCAACAACTTCCCTTCAAAAATCCATAGGATTTGATGCCAAATAATAGCAACGGAATTCAAACAATATCAAATAATATTTTATTCACAATTATTTGATTTTCAGTTATTTAAGTTCAAATATATGTAAATTTCCAATAACGAAAATGAACCAAAAATTTAAACTGTTCCGTTATGAAAAAATCACACTATTTAGCATCCATTCTTTCGCTCTTATCCACTTCGCTTTTTGCTCAAATTGGTGGCATTGAAGATTCAGTTAACGATGTAGGCGACACTATCCGAACTATTTTTCCAATACTTCTCGGTGTAATCTTCCTTGTAGGTTTCCTGTTTAACGCAGGACATTTTTTTGGGGAAAATGCAGATTTAAAAAAGGGGATTACCCGAGTTTTAGTATTTGTATTGATTGCAGGTGCAGTAGTCGGAATCTTTACTTACCTAATAGGAATCGTTGTATAAATGAAACGGTTCGAAGTCTATAAAAACATCAGGAAAAGGGCGGTCATTTTTGGGCTGCCCATTTCCCTGTTTGCTTTGATGATGGTTTCTATTTTGGCTTCGTTGCTCATCATCATCTTCTCTTTCAGCTTTGGGATAATAATAGGTGTGTTGGTTTTCAACGCTTCCCTTTATGTGGCGCTGACGAGAATAGCCCACAATCCACAACTATTCCAAATGGCTAAGGCTTTTCCAAAAATCATTAGTAACAAAAGAAATTCTGGCTTCGATTATGAACAAGATTAACCTTTCGGCATATCAACCCATCGTAGATATTCAGGACAATATCGTATTTGCCAATAATGGCAATGTTATTTTGTGCTACAAAGGAAATCTGCCGGAAATATACTCGTTGTCTGAAAAGGATTTTGAAGATATGCACGGTGCTTGGTTTCAGGCATTAAAGTCTTTGCCAGTTGGTACTGTGGTTCATAAACAGGATATCTACTTGAAGAAATCCTATTCTTCAGAACAACTTCCGAATTCCACCTTTTTGGAAAAAGCTACCCACGAGCATTTTAAAGGTCGTGGACATATCGAGCACAGCTGCTATTTGTTCTTCATATTGACCAAAAATAAGGCACTCAACAATCCGAAATACGTCAACCCTTTCAGAAAAGTTTCAAAAGGAATCGTACAGGAACTGGATGACAATATTAAAAGCTTTGTAAACTCGGTTAGCGATTCGGTTTCCTTCATCAATAATAGCCGAAAGATGGATTTTGTTTCGCTTAAAGCGGAAGAGATACAGCAACTAACAAGTGCCTATTTCAATGGCTTTAATGAAGGCTACGATACCGATATTTTACTGGACAAAAAAAGCGTCAATATTGGCGAAAACCATTTTGATGCCCTGGCCATCAACAGCGAACTGTGCTTTGGCGAAAGTGTACAGAGTAGCAAAACCAATGAGAAATTCACTTCTGACGATTTTGTGTTTCATCAAGGGTTTATTGATGGCTTAGGGCTTACGCTTAACGAGAATCACATTGTCAATCAGATTTTGTATCTGGATGACAAACAGAAATGGCGTAAACTGCTCGATAAGAAGATTGAGGAACTCAACAAAAGTTCAAATTTCGGTTCGCAGAATAAAGTGGTGCTTGGCAAAATCCAGCACATTCTTGACCAAATCAATGCCGATGATAATGCACGAATCATCCGTGGTCATCTCAATATTGTCTATTGGGCGAAAGAAGCTAAAGAGCTCGACAAAATAACTTCAAAAATAAAGACCGAATTTAAGGAATTGGATATCATACCATACTATCCAAGAGGCGAAGAACGTAAGAATTATATCCTAAACAGTTACTGCTGTTTTTCGTCCAATTTCTCGAACAACGATTTGTATGTAACGGATTTAAAACACGCGCTTTGCCTGTTCATCAATAACACCAATTACAAAAGCGATCCTACCGGAATCATCTTCAACGACCGTGAGCATAACATTCCTGTTTTAAAGGATGTTTGGGATGAAAAAAAGAAACGAATTAAAGCAAGGAACTTTGCCATTTTTGCACCAACGGGCGAAGGCAAATCGTTTTTGGCCAATAACATATTACGTCAGTATTTTGAAAGTGGCGTTCGCTTGGTCATCATAGACCTCGGTGGATCCTACACCAAGTTTGCCAAACTCTACCCTGAAAAATATACGGTGCTTCGCTATGAAAGCGGAAAGAACTTGGGCATCAATCCTTTTTATATAAGTGATACAAATGACCTCACACCTGAGCGACTGGAAGACCTATCCGTCTTTCTGTTTGAATTGTTTGCTTCAGACTTAAAGGTTACCAAAGCACAATCGGTATCGGTCAAAAAGATACTGCGCCACTATTATGATAGTACTTCAGAAAATCACTCTTTAGATGGATTTTACAGTTTTATAGAAAGGAATCAGAAGGATCTTCTGGACACCTTAAAAATCCATCCCGACTACTTCAATGTCACGAGCTTCTTGCACGTAATGTCAGAATATGTCGGCGATGGTCTATATAGCTTTCTTTTTGAAGTAAGCGAAGACCAGACTTATAAAATCGAAGACAAACGCTTGATTGTCTTTGAACTCGATGAAGTTAAGGACAATAAGGAAATCCTGTCTGTGATGCTCAAGCTCATCAAGTCTGCCATTCAAAGAACTATTTGGAAGAACAGAGCTGAAAAGGGAATCATCCTTTTTGATGAGTTTGCCAAGCAATTGAAGTTTGAAAACGTGTTGGAAAGTGTAGAATTCTACTATCAAGCCATACGTAAACAAAACGGTGCTATTGGGATTATTCTTCAGTCGATAAATCAGCTTCCTAACAATTCAACATCGGCAAGCATACTGGAAAACACACAGGTCATTTATAGTCTGAACAATGAAAAAGGATATGACGAAGTGGTCAAAAGACTCAACCTATCCAGCCACGACCTTAACCAACTGAAATCCATCAAGAACAATCTTTCAGGACCACGGAAGTACACCGAAATGTTTATCAAGATAGGTAGGGAAAGTAACATCTTTCGGCTCGAAGTTCCGAAGGAAGTATATGCCGCTTATTTGACCGATGGACAGGAAAATGAAGAAATAATGAAGCTCTACAACGAGCATCACGATATGCAAAAAGCAATAATTCAATTCACATCTAAAACATAATATTATGAAGACAAAAATTTTAATTCTCGCAACGGCATTCATCTTTTTATTGCCCGCACGCGCTGCGTGCCAGGGAATGCCCACTTATGACAATACCAATTTTATCAGCTTGGTAAAACAGCTGATAGAATCTGGAAAACAGACAGCACAAATGATTAAGTCTGTAAAATTCCTAAAAGATGCAAAAGAGGCAATAGAGAAAGTATCAAGCGTTGTTGAGCAACTGAGAGCAGTTGAGGAAATTGGACAGAATAATCAGCGCCTTATCAACGTAATGCAAAATGATTTACAGGATATTTTGAATTCGCCCTACATCAAACCAGATGAAGTTTCAAGGGTTGTAGAATCATTTGACGCCATAGTACAAAACTCGTTGGACACAGTAGATTTTATTGATGAAGTCCTATCCAGCGATTACCTAAAAATGAGTGATGCCGAACGTGCTGAAATCCTGAAAGCAAAAGAACAGGAATCCAAGCAAATGGTTTCCAACATCACTACAAAAACAAAACGCTATCGTGACATTATTTCTTTTAGAAAAATGCAGGATAAAGTCAATAATAGAGAAACCGAATACTAAAAATGACTGCGACCATTCTCTTAGGAATTGGACTGGAATACATCGATACCGTCTTCCAGACCATACAGGCCAGCGACTTTTCGCAATACACGATTGCGGGAATGAAAACGCTCGCTGTCCTGTTCTTTCTGGTCAACATCCTCAAAAAATACAATGAAGGCATTGCAGATAAGGATGGCTACACTTGGGGATTGAGTCCAGGCGAACTCGCCAAGAATTTTGCCATTGTCATTTTGGTCATTTTCTCAACGCAAGTATTAGGCTTTTTCGATGGCATCTTAGTAGCCATTGAAGGACAATATCGAGGAACTGCACCAGCCTTATTGCCATTGCAAATGCAGGACATTCCCATTGAAGAGGACGTGAGTATCATCGAGGTTGCCCAAGCTGCTATGACGCTTTTATATGAAGCTTTGGTTACACCGCTTTACGGATTCAAAATATTTGCATTCATCATTAGCTTGTTCCTCTGGATATTAGATTTATTCATTTATCCATTGTTTTTGGCAGAACGCTTTTTTCTACTCGGAATAATGCAAACTTTTTTTCCCTTGGTCATTAGCCTTGCAGTCTTTGAAAAGTTCCGTTCGTTAGCTTACACATTCTTCAAGCTTTATGCTGCGGTCTATATGTTAGTACCTGCTTTCTTTTTAGTAAACGTCTTTGTGAATGCACTCTACACGGAAATCAACACCAATTTTTGGGTCAATTTGTTTGGAACCGATACAGGTCAAGGCTTTTTTGCACCTGTGGTTCAATTAGGTTCGGTAGGGTTTATTGTTTTCTTGAAGTTCAAACTGTATAAACGCGCCACATCTTTTACACTCAGACTATTTACCAACTAAATCCATTCAGAATGAAAACACCATATAAAAATATTTACAACGTCCTAAAGCTGAATCGATTTATCGTTTTGGCGGTTGTTGCCTGTGCCTTACTATCCAGCACATTTTCGGTTTGGATGGTATTCAACACCAATCAAAAAGCGCTCAATAGTGCTTTTGCCATCAATACCGATGGCAGTATCATTCCGTTAAAGCTCGTGACGCAAAAAGAGAATTTTAGAGTGGAAGCTTTGGCACATTTGGATCTGTTCCACAACTACTTCTATAACATCGATGCGAGTAATTACGAACGCAACCTGGAAAAGGCACTTTGGTTAGGTAATAGTTCTGTGGATAATCTCTACCGTCAGAAAAAAGCCGATGGTGTTTACAACAGATTGCTTCAGTATTCCTTAGTTCAAAAAGTTCTGAGTATCGATTCACGGATATCTGAAAATAATGGCTCGTATGGTTTTACAACGACTACCATTTTTGAAATCAATAGAGGCACAATCATCGACACCTATGAATTGGTTTCCACCGGAAACCTGATTATGGTTGACCGAAACTTTCCCAACAATCCACACGGATTATTGATTACCAACTATTTCGAGAACACTTTAAAAAAAATATCTGATGAAAGTAGAAAAGAATAAAATAGTCTTTGCGGCTGTATTGGCCGTGATTTTCATATTCCTGATTTCCTATTCTGTAATGGTAATGGGCGATGATGAAAGTGAAACTGAAAACCTTAAACAGACCTTAGTGCCAGATTTGGAAGAGGATCAAAAAGAGTACGATTCCAAACTGGATGCAATTAACGACTTAAAGAAAGTTCGGGAAAACAATGCGCCCAGCATCTATGATGAAAAGTTGATTGATTCCTTGGGGTTTTACGACCCAGATTTACCAGAACGGGAAAAAGAACGTATCGTAGATAGTATCTATGAAGCTGGCAAAATTCAATATTCCGAAAAGCGATACCAAAATTTGGGACAGAAAAGAACTGCTCGCAAAGTGGTATCAACAATAGATTCTGCTGAAGTAAAGCGGGAACAAAAAATCCAAGCGAAAGAACTGGGCTTGGAACATCAGTTGTTCTTCGCTGCTGCACCGAAACCCAATGAAATTTCAATAATCGGAAATACAGATGAAACTATTTACGTAGTTGTGGATGGCGACCAAGTCGTAAAAGCGAATACCAGATTGCGAATGCGCCTGACCAAAGCTGCTACCATCAATGGTAAGCTGATGCTCAAGAATACACCTGTGTTTGGATTTATCAGCTTTCAGCCTAATCGGGCTTTAATTGAAATTGAAAACATAAAGCACCATCCCACAAAACTCAAAGCTTTTGATTTGTCTGATGGTAGTGAAGGCATCTACGTAGAGAACAATTTTCGGGCAGAAGCCACCACCGAAGTCTTGGACGATATTATTGGCGATATCAACATACCCACAGTACCGCAAGTAGGTGGTGTTACAAAAGTGTTAAGGCGAAGCAACCGAAACGTGAAAGTTACGGTATTGAACAATTACAGATTAATTCTAAAACCTAAATTATGAGAACATTTATCCTAATATTGGCGGTGTTGATTTCCGCTTCCGCGAAAGCACAACAGCAACCCATACCACTCGACACTATTTATGCAAACGATACCAAAAACGTTGCGCTATTTTTTCCTGAGCCAATCCGTCAAGGCATAACTGGTTCAGACAATTTTGTTTTTACATACAACCGTGAAAAAGAACAGTATTTTGGGCTTCTTCAAGCAACACCTGGGAAGGAAAGTAATTTGCTGGTAGTCAATAGAAATGGTTCAATTTTTTCGTATATTGTAAGGTATAAAAAACAGCTTTCTAAGCTCAATTATTTCATTCCGCTATCCAATAGTATCGGTAATGAAAAACCGTTTGTAAAGGATTCGGTTCTTGTTGAATCTTCTGAAGAACTTGTAGATAACAGCACCTATTATTACCAGAAATTCTGCTCATATCTTCTCAATAGAAAACAGCGCATAGCGCGAATCAAGAAACGAAACGAAGGTATTATCTTGACCGTAGAGAACATTGTTTTTGATAAGGATGAACTCTATTTCGTTATCGAGATTGAAAATAATTCTACGTTGGATTACGATTTGAATTTCTTGAACCTGTCTATTGAAACGAGACAAAAAGGGAAAAGAAAATCATTGCAACGACTGTATCAAGAACCGATATATAAACATAGTCTGCCGTCCAAGATTAAGGAAAATGAAATGGCTCGATTTGTTTATGTGTTGCCCAAATTTTCATTATCCGATGACCGTAGGGCAATTTTGGAATTGAATGAAAAAGATGGCGAACGGAACATAGAAATGAAACTATCGCATAGATATATCAATAACCCAAATTAATACTGTTATGAAAAGATTAGTCATTTGCTCGCTTGTATTGTTGTTCCTTTCTTGTTCAGAAAGCACAACAAAATCCCCTTCTGAAACTGCCAAAGTTGTTGCGTCAAGCTTTTTCTCAAAAGATGAATCAGCTTTAAAAAAGCATACCACTTCTGAAGGCTATGCCAGTTTGATTACCTTACAGAATATGATGCCAGATTCTGATAAAGATATCAAGGTAGAAATTTTAGACGAAGCTGTTGATGGCGAAATTGCCTGGGTAAAATACAGCACGACCTATGATGGAAAAACAGGCATTTTTAAACTGACTAAGGAAAACGGTCAATGGAAAGTGACCAGTAAAGGTCCGAGGGAAAAAGGGCCTTTTTAAAAGATTTTTCTTAATTTTTATCGAGATTGATTTCCCAATAACCTCGTGTATCGCCTTGACGCGTTAAAAAGCCTTTATTTTTGATAGCTGTAATATGCTTACCAACAGCAGATTCATTAATACCCAAAGCTTCAGCTATTTCATTATAGGTTATGGAAGGATTAGCCGCAATAAGTTTAAGAACTTCTTTTTGTCTTTTAGTTAGAGCTTCAGTCGCATCAATTACACCACCTATTACACCACCTATTACACCACCTTTTTGACCACCCATTAGACCACCTATTTGACCACCTTCTTCAACAGCAGTTTCTTTAGCGTTAAAAGTCATTCTAAGGAAGTTATCTGAAAAGCCAAAACTCTCTTTGCCATAGTGTTCCAAAATACGAGGGATGCCAGAACCCAATTGTTCCACGAGTTCCAAATCCTTAAAAATCCGCATCAGTTCTTTGTTACGTGGAACTGAAAAGCCCTCGAAAAATTCCTGTTTGCTCAATCCTTCCGGAAGACCGCCTGCCGATGTGATTTCAATTCTATCAGCAAAGATTTCAAACTTTGGGGTAATCTCATTGGTATAATCATTATGTACAAAGGCATTGATGATGGCCTCGCGCAATGCGATGGGATTCCAAAGGCTGGCTTGTTGTCTTTCTTTGGCCGTTATTTTTGTGTTGGTTCGGTTCTCTACGGCAATTTTATCAATGACTTGTTTTGTCGCTTTTACTAAGCATTCGTGACCATATTCGTTGCTTTCTATCAAGTCTGTTCGGGTTTTGCCCGAATACTTGGCTACTTTAATTGAAGTGTTATTCTTATCTGCCAAGAGATAGCCGGCATAATTGAATGCGCCGTTTTCGGTCAATAGTTCCAAGTTCTTTGCAAAAGCTTTACCAAGGGTATGACCCGATTCCTCGTAGTAGATTTTCAACTGGCTAAAGCTTAAATCTTGACGACCCGCTTTAATTTTGCTGATGGAATTTCGGGTGCGCTTGGCAAAGAGCTCGTCAATCATTTTTTGTGGCATCGGTTCAGCTGCTGAACCTAAGCGAATAAAACAACCCTTTTCACTCATCCCATATTTTTTGAGATGATAGGGTTTTTCAGGACCGCTCGCCACAATAACTTTCAGGATGTTTTTACCATCTCGTTCCTCACTCACAATATCAAACAAACCCAAAGCTGAAGGACGGATATTGTTCTTCAATCTATCCTTAATCTTCAATTGGTCGCCATCCGCATCAGCCAGACCGTAAGTGTTCCCTTCCTTATCAATACCGATATAGATAATGCCGCCTTCACGATAGTTCAAAAAAGCAATGACCTCTTTTTCAAGTCCATCGGACAGTTCTCGTTTGTATTCTATGCGGTTTGTTTCGGTCATTATTTAAATAAAAAAATCTGGTAGTAAAGATAATGATATTAAATTGTGGGAATAGATTTGTCAGTCTTTGATTAAAGGCCGTTTTCCTTTTCTAATGTCAAAATCATCCTATTTATTTTTTCTTTATCATATTCAAAATTCACTTTTGAACGCTCATACATCAACTTCAAAACCTTTTCGGTATATCTTTCTAAAAATTCATTATCTAAATGAGGGTAGTCGAAATCGGTATTATACCAGCTTGTAGAACCTGAATCGTCTCCTGGGTCTATTATTCCCGTTAAAGAATATCTGTGTAATAAATTGAATAAATTAAAATCATTGGTAACGAAATACGCAGATAAATCTTCGCCCAGATGCTTACTTATATTCGCATTATGCATACAATATCTCGAATGAAAAATATCCCAGACCGTACCTTTAATTTTCTTTATTGCAGACGATGATTTGTCGTCCAATCCAATCATTTTTCGGAATTCAGTTCTTCCACCAAATACACTCATTGCAAGTTTATATTCGATGCCCAGCATAAGACCCAAATCATCGACCATCCATTGTGTAAAAGAATCAATACTGGATTCAGCGTTATTCTTCTTGGTACTTTTAAGAGCAAGTTTTCTGATTTTCAATAAGGAACAGTAACTCATCCGCAAAATTGATAGGTTTTCATAGAACGAATCCGCATTCTCAAAATCTCTTACATCTTTTATCAAATGGAAATCCCTGTGAAAGTCAAAATTGCCCTTATTCAAATATTTATTGGGAATTTGTTCAAAAAAGTCTAATCGGTATTTAAAATCCCGGAATTTATCGTTCAAAAAACGCCCCTCTTTTTCACATAGCTCTAAAATACCAAATAGGCCATTTATGCGCATATCAGATTTTGAAATATGCTCTTTTAAGCGAAGTATCTTGTGTCTATTGCAGTTGGTGGCTTTTTTGCCGTAATCGACCAGCTTAATGATATTTAAGCAAACATTACTATCCAAAAATGCAACTGGCTTTGTACCCTTGAGCTTGTATCTGCTAACATCAATTTTAGATGGTAAATTGCACTGGCCAGTTTCGTTAAAGCAGTAGTATTCTTCTTGGTTCTTTCGCAAATGGTCTTATAAATTAGTTAGCGGCATCAATTTTTAGAAAGGCAAGTCGTCATTATCATCTTCATCCTCACTAGTGGGTTCTTGTTTTGATGCAATTTGCTCTTGCGGTACTTCTGGAATTTCCTCTACTCCAGAGTCGTGCTCTACATCCTGCCACTCGTCCGCCATAGTCTTCCAATCTACCTCTCTTTCTTTTCTTCTCGTCCAAACATCCCAAAAATCAGGATCTTTTGATTGTGGTCTATATGCCTCTTCCAAATTGTTTATTTCAACCAAGATTGGTAAAGGTGTTGCCCAACCAAGAAGTATTGCTTTTCTGGTTGGTAATATTGGTAATTCATTTAATAAACCTCCAATATTATCTGGTACTAATCGTTTAACCAATTCTTGGTCTCTATCATTCACTATTCTGTGTAACAAAAAGGTATTGCACTGTGATAAAACAGTAGGGGACAGTTCAGACGGCCGTTGAGACGATAATGTCAAACTCAATCCAAATTTCCTACCTTCCCTGGCAATCTTTTCAAATGATTCCGTACATAATTGAGATGCAGAAATTTCATCGCTGGAATCATTATAGCGCTTAATGAAATTATGGGCTTCTTCCATTACAATATTTGTTGGCAATAAAGATTTGTTGGTTCTTCGGTATCGTTGTAAGGACTCAAAAACTAATCTTGATATAACTGAAACTACTAAATGTGTTATCTCTGAAGGCACTAAAGATAGGTCTATAATAGAAATTCCGTTTACATAATCAGACAACCAACTCTCTAAAGTAATATCCTCATACTCTCCTACGATTGAGTTCATCCTTGTTTCGGCAAGCATAGTGCGCATTCTCATTATCAAGAAATCAATAAATTGTGAAACTCCCTGTTCCTGACCAAGATGTTCTATGTGGTCAGGCAAGTCTGCTACCTGAAATGGAATTGGTGTGTCTTCGTTTGGGCCTGTATATGTAAGCACACCGCCCAAAGGTTCAAGCACCTCTTCTATTAATCCTATTGCCGTTTCAACCTGTTCAATTTCAAATGCTTCATAGTATTCAATAGTTTCCACACCTTTTTGAAAAGTTTTATATCGAGTTTGGGCAATTACATTAATCTCTTGTGCAAGATTCTCCAAAGCGGCACGCGTATCATCTTCGGTTTTTAAAGCAAAAAAATTGGCGTCTCTTGCGATGCTTGCTAATTTCTTACCAAACTTTGTAGCATCTGATTTAAATGCTTGCGCACCTACTTTTTTATCAATTTTAATCGTAACTAAACAACTTGAAAAGTAGCTTCTAACTTTTGTCTTAAACTCGTCTACATCCTCAACACTGCCTGAGCGCAAATCCCTCAGTGCTCGTTTTAAAAGAGGTTTTTGAGTTCTACTACTCGCATTTGAAAAAGAACCCCATTCACTACTATTCCATAACCAAGCAGGAACTTTCAGGTCCTTAAAAATCTCTCCTTCCTCTTTTGAAATTTCAACTTTAAACCTTTTAACTTCACATTTAATATCGTCAAAGGCATTAGTGTATTCCCCATTAGGGTCAAGTATTATGAACCTTGCATTTAAGTCCTGTCCATCATCTAAATCTTTGGATGCCGCTTCTAAAGACCATCTTATCACACCTGCAACACTGCACGATTTTCCACTTCCTGTATTCCCTAAAATCGCGACGTGTCTTCCAAATAATTTATCTGGGTTTATTTTAACATCAGCATTGCTTGCTATGGGCGCAGTTCCAATCTTGACAAGGGCATTTTTCTCTTTATTTTCAACAATTGATTTCAGTTGAATATCGGTTGGAAGAATCACACTGTCTCCAACAGATGGAAAACTATAGACACCGCGTTCAAGCTTATATTCTTTCTTTTCGATTTTGCCTCTTTGCTTTAGAGTACCCATAGGGGTAATTGACATCTTCCGCAATGGAAAAGGAAGGTCAATCAAATCGAAATCTTTGTATCCTTTTCTTTTGGGATATTGACTATGTTCAACACCAAGCCAACTGATTAATCCTACAAGTGCTCCATTCTCATTAGGTATTAATACGAATCCATTTATCCTCGGAAACAGCGTTGGGACGCCAGTATTAATAGCAGTATTATGTGGTGCTGACAAATCGAGAACAACTTTAATCTCGTTTGGCGAAACATAATCAACAGTACCTACGGTTAAGTTTCTAAGATGGTCAAAATCAAATTGCTCTAACATACTTATTCTTCTTCCTTTTTCGCGTTACCATCATCCTGATTATTCTGACCAGTCTCGCCTCGGTTATCCTTAATCTTCTGCATTTTGATTGTTAATCTATCAATTGCAGATTTAGGTAAATAGTACTCCACCAAATTCGTTAAATCTCCAAAGTGTTCTCCAATAAGCAAAGTACATTGAGCAGCATTTTTATCAGATAAGAAATTGATAATGCGTTCACGACCAGACCCGAAATTCGATGGTTCCTCATTCTTGCTGTAATCTTTATCCCAAGCAATAACTACTAAATGAGTTGACGGTATCGTCATCATATCTTCAATGACCCTATTTATATGGCTATCCCCAAAACCATATCCATAAGTTAGAATAACTGAATTCGGTTGGCAGATTGAAGATGAAAAATCACGAAATAGCTCTGCATACGGATAGAAGGCTGTTTCTAAATCTTTAGAAGAATTGGGATATATAACAACTTGCTCGGTAATATTTTCAGGAATTGCAGGGTGGTTGTCTTTTGCACCAAATGGCAAAAGCGTTTTAAGAATCCTATCTTGGTCAAATCGCCAGTCAATCGAACCGTGAAGCTTGGTGATTCTCGCAACTCCTTCTACATATCTTGGTTCTCCCCTTATACCTGGTGGATTATAATGGTAATCCAGTTCTAATCTGGTATTTCGAAATATAGGTTGCATCTTACCTTTGAACCTGTCCAACAACAAGATGCCTGTCTCATCGCAAGCCAGTTCAATAAACCTATCATAATTGGTAGTGAAGATATTTAGTCTTTCCCTGGAAGCTGCTCTACTTGTAAAACTTAAAACAAAGCTTTTTAAAAGATTAAAAGCCTTTACAGAATTATCTTCTCCCTTCAATAGTTTTTTGTAAAAAGATTCCTCGGTTAAAAGTATGGCGGAAATAAATTCTTTTAGTTTGGTATTAAGTTCGGTTTCCAAGGCATCCGCTCGCCCATCATCAATAATTTTGAGCCCATTAATTAATTCAAGTGTGACTCTAATATCATCTTCAATATTAGCTTCGCCACGGTTCATTTTTTTAGCGGTCTTATCGGCTTTTTCCTTAATCTTGTCCTTAAATTCACTTTCAAGAGGCAGTCGCCACATTTCTTGTGCTTCTACTCCAGCTAAAAATGAAACAGAACTCGTTAAACCAGATCCAATTAAAACCGACAAGTGCTCACTCTGAAAGATAGCGGCTAACCAAGGCTCGACTTCTTGCTTTAGTTCATCAGGGTTAATTTCATCAGAATCTGATGTACATAATATCTTAGTGTTGGTCTTTAAAATGTGTTTTTTACTCCAATCGACTCCAAAAAATTCCATAGGCTGTTTATTGCTCCTATTTTATTAGAAACAGGTTTACAATTTAACATTATTTAAATGGAAATCAATTATGAAATAAAGGAATTGTATTTCAAGATATGTAAGAAATCAATTAAATATCGACCTCGCCTCATCATAAATCCTATCAAAATTAGCCGCTAAATCTGCCTGAGAATACTGCTTCGATTCTTCAGGAAGCTGCCTTTGAATTCTTGATAACTTAAACTGCACTTTTTTATCCTTCCCATCAGCATAGGTAATAAATTCCCCCTGCTTCAACCTGAAAAATACGTCCGCCCGAATCTTTGGGATTTCTTTTTCGCCTGTTGTGATTCGCGTATCAAAATCGAGATTATGGCCACGACTGATGCTTTTAGTTGGGTCTTTGATGATTTCAAAAAAGCGCTCGTAATATTTGGCAGTATCTGGGTCGTTGACCTTGCCAAAAAACTGGTAGGATAGGTTGCTCAATATGGCTTTACTTGCCTTATCGCCATACATTATATCATTCTGGATTTTGTCCTGCATCACATAAATGGTGGCAATATCATAACTTCTGAGCGTTGCCGGAATTCGGTGCATATTCAACAGGCGAATCGTTGGTGCTTCTTCCATCAATAAAAAAGACGGTCTTTGACCGCGCATACTCATTTGTTTAGTAATAGTGTGAATGATTGTGGCAATTACTGGCGAATAGGATGTTTCATATTTAGGGTTGTTCACTACCGATATGATTGCGGGATTTTCCTCGCTATTGATGTTCAATGACACTTCGTCTGCGGATAGTGCCATAAAAATACGTTGTGTACTAATTCGTTTCAGCGCATTCGCCAAAGTACTTTTTACACCAGCGGTCTGCCTATCCGAATCCTTACCACTAATAAAAGCATCTGCCATCGCTCTCGATGTGGTGTTGGTTTCCAGAAACTGGATTAGACTATCAGTATCCAGCATTTGATAAATCGCTATCAAATGTGGTAACGTACAGTAGTTAGGATAATCGCATTTCA
Source organism: uncultured Maribacter sp. (assembly GCA_964620945.1). Classification (GTDB taxonomy): domain Bacteria; phylum Bacteroidota; class Bacteroidia; order Flavobacteriales; family Flavobacteriaceae; genus Maribacter. Next base: position 9,888 of record CAZUIE010000019.1, on the reverse strand, counting down.
GTTTCCAAATCAATCCACCTATCAAGCCTTCAGCCGCATCGTTAAAGAATTTGGTTGTTCCCGTAGTTCCGCTTTCTCTCTGTTCCAAAAGGTTTTCAATTAATACCCGTGACACTTCGTTTACGCTTTCCTCATTCTCTAAATAGCGTGGCGCAATAGGATTCACCCTATGGATGATTTTATCGAAGGAAATGACCTTAAACGGGATATCACTATCCTTGAAAAGCGGGTACGCCATTTCGGTCAGTTCAAAATCCTTGTAGTCGTGTATAATTCCACAAAAGCCTTCTTTCCTGAAGTGTTTTAAAAAGCCATACACCACACTTTCGGTCTTTCCACTTCCAGCAGAACCTATTATGGAAGCGCCTCTTTTAATATTATCCAATTTGAAATTTCCCTTGGTAGTGGCAAATTTGACTTGATACTTGCTATTGCTATTTTGTACGGTTTGAGTTTTATGCAGAAAGACATACAACCCTATATTAATTAGCATTAGAGGGCATACCAGCAACAGCAATATCGATACTAATTCGTTCACTTCAGTTAAATAGAAAACCAAGCACGTAAGCATTGCTACATTCAAAACAAACGCATATTTACTTACCCGAAACATCGCATAAAAAACAGTGCTGGCAAAACCAATAATTGAAAGTATTGTTATAAGATTATCAATTTGCATAACCATTAGATTCCGATTGAACTTGATTTTATGGCCACTTCTGCGCCACGTCTTAACCGTTTAAAAACTCGATGTGCGATTTGTACCTGACTTACAGGAATACTCGGTATGACTGGTAATCCTGTTTTTGTAATCATTTTGAAAGCCAATGCTTTTTCGTTGGCTGGTAATTTCATCAAAGCAGCAAAATAGATGTTAGGATTTTTTACAAAATCCTTTCTCGCTTTATAGGTATCAGCAAAGTTGCGTTTGTAGCCAAAAGTTTTGTCAAACGTTTTTTCCGCTTTCGCGAAAAAGGCATCTCTATCAAAACCACGCTTTACCTTTTTGCCGTGCATTTCAACTTCGGAAGCTTTGTGTTTACTTCCTGGGGAAAGACTGACCGAATTGGAAGCATCCTTTCGGCTCACGATGATATGAATATGACTTTGGTTTCCATCCTTTTTCATTCCCTGGACAATCCGTTTTCCATTTTGTTGATGTGGCGCTTGCAGTTCCAGTTTGGCGATTTCTTTTTTCATCCTTTTAATATTCCCTTCAGCTCGTCCTTCTTGAATGTTTCTGATTTCGGTTTTCAGCTGAAGAATTTTTGTAGCAAAAGGTTGGTTTTCTTTAATTTGAAAATCAGTTCCTTTAAAGGTTCGTTGATGTTCAATTTTAGCGAAGTATTTTATGTCATCTATGGTTATGGGTCGTCCGTGAATTTCTCGATTGAAGCTGGCAACATAATCCTTCATCAGCTCACGAGTGTAAGTTTTTAAATCTTGACTACTGTTCTGAAGTTTTCGTAATTCATATTTTGAAGGACTTACCGTAATGGAATAAAATTTGGGTTCTTTCTTTTTCAATTTTGCGGTGTTTCCATCGATTTCTTTGACCACTTCTTCAGCGGAAATCTCATCGCCATATTGATTGAAAAAATGTTCCATTTCGTGCTGTTCCAAACCTTGATTTTCCTTTTCCAAATAGCCTACAAAATCAGCTGAACTTTGTGAATAATTGTTGCCTAATTTTTGAGATGTGATTGTGATGTACATAGCTCGAAAGTTTAGAGTTGGTTGCTTTGATTTTTCTTTTCGCGAAAGCGGACTTCCTTCTTTCCTTCGGCATATTTCTTTTCTACAATCAGCGGTTTTTTGGTTGGCTCTTCGGTCTCAAAAAGGGACTGAATCATAGCCACCGTAGGTTTGGTTTGTGTCTTTTCTACGTCTCGCATTATGGCAATAACCGCATTGATTCTTTTGAGTAATTTAGCCTCAATGGTACGTCCAGTTGGTCCTAATTTTTCCTTTGGCGATATTTCGTTATAGAAGAAAAAATCGAGCATCGTAGCCATCGCCTCGGTGTGCGATTTAAAGTAAGTGCGTGAGAAAGTTTGAAAACGTTTTGCAGTTTCCTTTTTAAATCTAATTCCAATAAATGAGTCCATATTTCGCCGATTTGTCGCAAAATCTTCCCTAAAAATGGGCGTTTACAGCCCGTTTGTCGCAAATCGTTGATTGTCAGGAAATTAAAATATATTCAAATCGCTGGTAATCAGCTATTTGAAAACGAAAAGGAATACGAAACATCGCGCAGCGTGTTACCCTCTTGCTATTCCTTTTCGTCACGCGCAAGCGTGACAAAAATCCATACAATCCGGCTAAAAAGCCGATTGCCATTTTCAGGGAAAATGATTTTTCGATATGTTATTTTTCGATGTGTAAGGTTATCGGCGAAAGTCGAAAAGTGGATAACCCTACGTAATTTTGAATGCTGAATTTCAGCAAAATAAAGATACGTTTTTTTTCTTAACTATATATTAATTGCATAGAAAAACACCTCTAAATTTTTAGAGGTGCTTCTTTTAAATTCTTGTAAATCAGATATTGAATATATAGGTGTAGGAATATAAATTTCGCAACGCTTCTTCGTCCAACATCTTATCCAAATTGGTATTGTGTTTCGTGGCATAATCCATTATGTCCTTTCCATACTTTTCCTTTACATCTTCTTTGGAATTGGCAAGTAATCGCTCTTGTGTCTCCTCGTTCAAATCGGTAAAATTTAGATATATCATAACGTCCGATTTTTAGTATTCGCTTGGCAACATCAGCGTATCATTTACAAAAAATAACCGCAGTTCATCAAGTGGAAAATCGGTTGCTCTGTAACCGTGTTTTTCTAAAATATTATCGTTGCCATCGCTGTAAATTATCTCAGCTTCGTAACCAGAATAATCCTGTTTTTCTTCGGACAATCTTTTGAAGTCTATGGTTACAAATTCGCTTCGGTTCATCAGACTTTTTGCGATTACTGACGTGTCCGTAATGAGCCAAAAACATTCTGCTACTTCCGATAAATATTTCAATCCGTCCGTAAAACGGGTTCGCAATAATGGGATTTGATAGAACATTTCTGTTCCCGTAAAATATTGCAATCGCTCTTTTATTTCGTTAACTTGTGCTTTCATTGTGCATATATTTAAATGTGTGAATAATGAAAAAGAGGGCGCAACTTTCGAGAGGAACGCCCTCTTTAATTTTGAAGTTTACTTGTCGTTTTTGCTTCCAAGTAATAGGATTTCATCGGCTACAACTTCCGTAACATAGCGTTGGTTGCCATCATCGGTGGTGTAAGTTCGGGTCTTTAGTTTCCCTGTAATTCCTACTTCTTTGCCTTTCTCGACAAATTTTTCAACGATTTCAGCAGTCTTGCCCCAAGCTACTACGGTATGCCAGTTTGTGTCCGTTTGCTTTTCGTCTTTGCTGTCTTTGTAATACTCATTTGTGGCTAATGAAAAACGGGCTACTTTTTTACCGCTTTCAAGGTTCGTAATGGTTGGCTCTTGTCCAACGTTTCCAATCAATTGTACGTGATTTCTAATAGTACTCATAATAAAAAGATTTGTGTCTGCTTTGTTACAGACTGGTTTATATTTCCCCTATTTGTTTTAAACTGAATTAAATTTTAAGGGGTGTTTGTTCTTTTCTTTCGTGCACCGCACAATGGATAGAGTGGGTTTTGTCAAGACTTTTTGGGAATAAATCAGGTGTGTTTGCGACGTAGTAAAATCCTTGGATTTTCAAGGAAGTAGAAACCTTATTTTTCACTAAAACTTTGTACAGTCTTGACAAGTTCCATAAGGGCATTAGCAATTCTTTTAAACGCAGTTGCGTTTGAGCGTACCGACAGTTAAGCGAGATAAGTAGCTGTGGTTAAATTAGAATTGGTTATGTCGTGCCTGTTTTTCGACGACCCGAAAAACAACAAAGGCTCTATCCATTATAAACCCCTTAAAATGTGTAAGACAGCGGTTTGGTTTTTCAGGATTTTCGAGTGAGGGCTAAAGAAGACCGCGCCGAAAATCCTGTCAAGAAAATCAAGCCGATGGCTTTCCGATGAGAAAAGCGGACTTAATCCACGATTTTGGCTCGGGTATTTAGCATTCCTTCCCAGCATAGCGGGAAGGTTTAGCGGAATGGAAAGCTGAAATCGTGGATTGTGTCCAAGACGTATGTAGTGAAGCTCTTTTCCCGAAGTGAAGTGGTTGCCTGCTTTTTAAGCAGGCGAGCGTGGAATGTAGGGGAATGTGCTGAGTGGTTAATAAATTATCCTTTTAAAACAAGCTGGGTTTTTTAAGAGAAGTAATAATAAGTAGATGAAAAAACCCTTTTATCTACAGTATCTTTTTCTCTGTTTCATTCAACTCGTTTTTTCATCATATTCGCATAGTTCGTAAACAACGCATTCTTGGCACTTTGGTTTTCGCGAAATACAAATATTGCCACCGTGCTGAATCAGCCATTCGTGAGCGTGCTTTTTATACTCTTTCGGTGTAATATCGTCGATTATATCTGCCGTTTCTTTACTACTCTTAGTTTCTACTATGCCCAAACGGTTTAAAAGGCGATGTACGTGAGTGTCAACAGCTATTGTCTCTCCACCGAAATTGAAGTTCATAAGTATGTCAGCTGTTTTGCGTCCAACTCCTTGAAGAGACATCAATTCTTTTTTGGTTTTTGGCACCTCGCCATCAAATTCCTCGATTACCTGTCTACATAATTCTTTTAAATGTTTTGTTTTTTTATTGTAATGAGCAACCGGTCTTATCATTTCGGTTAGTTCTTCATCTGTCAAAGCGATGATTTGTTCTGGTGTGGTAGCTTCTTCATAAAGCGCGTTACAGGCTCTAACTACTCGCTTTGTATGTGTCATTGCCGATAGCATTACCGAAACAAGGCTTTTGAAATCCGTACTGTTCAATCCATTATTATCCCATTCGTTGTCGGTTTCAGCAAATACATTATATTCATCACTTAATATTTCATAAATTTTTTCAAGATTCTTTTTTGCCATTGCCCGTTTAGTTGTTCTGATTAAGTAACAGATTGATATGGTGGTTTATTTGCTCAATTTGTTTGGCCTCTGTAGTTTTTGAAGTGATATCATTTATAATTTCTTCTTGTTCATCTTTGTTTAATGATTTGAACGAACCCTTTACGCCGGCATCTTCAAAACATTTGAGAATTTCCGAATTGTTATTGATTCTGTCGTGTGTATGCAGGTATAATGTTACCGTAACTTTATCACCACCACTTTTACCGATTGCATTTCTGATTTCTTCGTTTATTGAAATCATTTTATCTTCTTCCTTCCTTGGTGCCAAATTCATTTCTTTCAACTCGTAATCATCAAGCAAACCAGAAACCTTTAGCGAACCCCAAGTTCCATCTATATCGGCTGTATTTGGTATGACAATATGGTATGTCCAAGCTCCATTCCCTTTTTTATAGACTAATTCAAGCTCTTGATTATCGACAATTTTCTTCATTCTGTTATTTATTTGTAATTTTTTGGTATTACAGAAAACGCGTTACAAAGTATAAAAATAATATTATCCTTTTTCCTTTTTAAGGAATACGCAACGTATTTTCTTTTTGGAAAATTATAAAGCGGACTTAATACATAATTTTGGCTCTGGAATGTAGTGTTCCTTCCAAGTCCCGATAGCTATCGGGACGGGAAGGGTTAGCGGAATGGAAAGCTAAAATTGGGAATTGTGTCCAAGACGTATGTAATGAAGCTCTTTTCCCGAAGTGAAGTGGTTGCCTGCTTTTTTAGAAGGCGAGCGTGGAATGTAGGGGAATGTGCTGAGTGGATGGAATTAACCTTTTGTTATATATTTAGTCATCCAGTTTGAGGTACTGGAAAAACCTATATTAACTTTATGCCATAGCATAGACTTCATCAAACAGTCTTTTATCTAAACGCTCTTGCTGTCCGAAGCTTTTCTTCAAAACGTTATGAAGTACCGAGTTGAAGGCATTGTATCCCAACCAGAGATTTGGTTCTTCATTGAGCAACAAGGCTTCGTAGTTCAAGATTTCGATGACCTCACGAGATTTTTTCGATGGGTCGCTGTTCTTGTCGCTGCATTCATACCGGAATAGTTTCGTTTTGTCGAGAATCGCCTTTACAAATTCTTTTGTATCGATGATTTTAAATTCTTTCATCTTGTCGAATTTCTTGGTAATGGTGTAGAATTCATTATCCAGAAATTTATCGAAAAGATTGTTCAATCTTGGCATAATCAAGTGTGTATTGTTCTTGCTGTGTTTTATGGAAAACTCGATTTCTGCTTGTGACACGTGCAGTCCGTTTGAACATACTTCTCTGTAAAATCCGAAGTGTCCAGAGGTCTTTTCGCTACCGTCATACGAGTTTTTGAACCGAAGCATCGGTAGTATCAGGTCTTTATCGTTCTTGACGGTAAACTGGCTTTTGTCGTCGATGATAAAGTCAGTAATGAACGACCTGTCATTTTTGTTGATGGTTCGTTTGTGGAAGTTCAGTTGTGCATCGGTCAGCATTTCTTCAGCTTTCTTGAAGAACAGTTGATTTGGAATGTGACCATAGCTGTTCGATACCACGTTGACAATTTTGCCATTTGAGATAATGGCATTTTCAAGCCCTCTTCGGGATTCCATATGGGTCAGACTTTTTAAGGATTTCATTTCTGATGGAACAAAGATTTCATCCTGTTGTAAATTTTTTAAATACATAATATTTGATTTTTAATTAGACATTATAGAGGCCAATTTTAGAGATTGACCTCAGTTTTATGTTTTTGAATTAAACATCACAGAAAAAATGATTTTTCCTTGAATGTTGATGTTTCAGTAAAGAATTTTCTAAGGACAATCTTATTCCGCCCTTTCTTCGCTCGGTAAGTTCTAAGTATGTTCAACAGCGCTTTCATTGCTGCAATTGGCTGATATAGTACGTCGTCTATTACCAATAAGCAGAAAGGCAAAATTTCAATTTCTTCTCGGCCATCTTCCTTGTAATAGTATCCGCAGTCAAGACAGAGATGACTACTATACATTGCGTCATTGTCGATTAACGCTTCCGAGGATTTGCAGTTTTTACATTTCATAATTTTGATTTTTAATTAAACATTTTCTAACAATACTTTGTAATAGTTGGGATGCTTATCCCTGTAATAAGCCAAGTGACTTTCGCCACTATCAATGTTATAATTTTCACTACTCGATTGATAATGCATTTCAGCTTCTTGTAGCGAAATTTTAGGTTTTTCAGATACTCGTTTCATAATGATATATTTTGATTAAACAATATTTGAGCAGTACCCAAACGGAAGCTAAAATCTCAGCTCAAAAGGAAACGGAATAAATTAGCGATGGCAGAAGGAATGGCTTTATGCCGTAGTCTTTTGATGGGTGTATTTTACGAGTTTATCTTTGCGCTAACTATTGATTGATAACCCCCTTCCTTATGAACCCATCTTTTAAAAAACTATCATAAAAAAGAAAAAGGGCCAGCACGAATGCCGACCCTTCTTCAAACAACAAAAGCTAATCGTTGTGTTCCTCAATTTGCTTTTCGAGAACTGTGATGCGCTCTTTCAAACGTGCTTCACGCTTGTCTCGTTTTTCAGCATATTCCTTTTCTATGCTGGCAATCTTGGATTTGTAATATCCTTGCATCGCATTGTAGAATGAAATGTTCGTCAAGTTGTTGACGTGATTGCTTTCGCCAAAATGAACTTGCTTTGTGAGCATATAACGTATCAGCTTATGGAAGATTTCCTTTTTGAACTTTTTCTTGAAATTTTCGACCATTTCAACTTTGGTCATTTTTGAAGTGTCGCCCAAAAACTTTGAGAAATACTTTTGTTGGCTCATACAATCCACATTGTTTTCAAAGAGCGATATCGAGAATGCTACCATTTCATCTGTTGAAAGTGTCTTCTTCGTATCAATATATTTCGTCTCACGAATCATTTCTACAACTTCTTCAAACTGGTTGTTGTTCTCTATTTGATTCTTGCGGATTTCTCTTTCGTTGATTTTAATGATTTGTTCTTCAGGCGTACAATCTGCCATTTTTCTGTTGGCCAATGGTGCCGAATAATCTGTTGATTCATCTTTTGTTTTTTCAACAATTTTTATGAAGACTTCTTTATTCCTGTACGTTTCAGGATGGAACAAAATGCCATTGACAAATCCATTTTCTTTCGCTGAATTATATTTCACAAATTCTTCATCATAGTCCTGTTTTGCTTCTTCAAGTTCAGCTTTCAATCGTTCTTCAGAATAATCATAGTGTTGATATTCTATCTTAATATCCTGGATTGTTGGCTCAATCGGATGCACTATAATTTCAACATCATCCAGTAGATAGACTTTCAATCCCTTCTTTTCTAATTGTGATATAATTAGCTGATTGTTTTCGTCATCTGCCCAATACTGTCGCATTTCAGGGATTAAAAAGATATTCTCTTTCTTGGACTTTTCAATCAGGTTTAAGAACGATTTACTTTTCTTAGTTTCAAAACAGGCTGCTTTTGTACAGACCATTTTACCATCGCCGAACAGATTGCCTTGATTTGCCGCGTTGAAAGGACATTCAACGCAAGACCCAGCTTTTGGGACCAATTTTTTATCGGCTACATCAAAAGATGCTTTTTCCAAATCGTAGGTCTGGTCTTTAATCATCTTGTTTATCTGATGCGCATTAAAATCCTCGCCCATCGTTTCCAGCATCATCTGTTGTTCTTCCGGTTCAAAGAGCGCGACACCTACACCCAAGGAAATGGTCATTTCGCAATTGCGTACAAAGTGCTTAAAACCGTCAATCAATCCAGCCAGTTTTAGTCGCTGTCTGATGAAGTTATCCGTTCTACCCAGCCGCTTCGCAATTTCAGTAGGTGCATATTTCTCACTTAGGTAAGCAATCGCATCGGCTTCTTCGGTCGGTTCGACATCCTGTCTTTGCAGATTCTCAATAATCTGAACTTCCAGAACATCATTGTTCTCATAAGTCCTAACGATACAGGGTACGGTCTTTTTTCCTGCCAGCTTGCTTGCACGATATCGACGTTCGCCCATCACGATGACATAATGGGCATTTAGTTGCCTTACCGTGATTGGCTGTAACACACCGTGCTTTTCGATACTCTCAGAAAGCTGCTGTAAAGCATCTTCGTTGAAAGTCTTTCTCGGCTGTTCAAGGTCAGGCTTGATTCTACCCAATGGTAAGTTCTGAATTTGAAGTGCGGATGTTTTCTTTCCGTTTACTTCCTTTTTGGCAGTTGCTTTTGCTCTACTGCGCTTCTTTGTGGTACTCGCTTTTGTTGTCATAATACTCAAATTTTTGATTAAACAATATTTGAACAGAAACCAAACGGAAGATAAAATCTTGGCTCAAAAGGAAACGGAATAAATGAGTAGAGGAAGAAGCGTTGGCTTTATGCCGTAGTCTTTTGATGGAAGTATTTTACGAGTTTACCTTGTGTGTATATTGTATGATAATAAACCCCTCTAACGAAGAACAGAGGTTGAGATAACCTAAAATTTATTAATCCTCAATACAGAAGATAGTATTTGGTATCAAATGAAAGGATATAGTATTAAAGTCAATTCGGCTCTAAAAAAAGACAAAATGTTGTACCTATGTTGTACCCAAGGTCAAAAATCGTGAAGAAAACCCATTTTTTTTAAATGAAAAAGCCGAAGATTTCTCTTCGGCTTTTGTGCGGATGACAGGAATCGAACCTGCACACCTCGCGGCATCAGATCCTAAGTCTGACGTGTCTACCAGTTCCACCACATCCGCATTTTAAATATTTTAACACTTTTTCTTAGGTTAAATCCTAAGTCTAGCGTGTCTACCAATTCCACCACGCCTGCATATCCGTTCTAAAA
>CAZUIE010000018.1:0-33555 GCA_964620945.1 uncultured Maribacter sp. | reverse complement strand
AGAGGCTTATATTCATTCATTTTATGGGCAACTAATGGCTTGTGCAACGGTTACTGTTGTTGTATGCTGTGTTTTTAGTCAAAGTCAATTTCAATATAATCTACCTCATGAGGTTTTCCAGCAGCAATTATGAATTTCGGCTTTTCCGAAAGTTCATAAATCACACTCGCATAGGTTGAATTATTACTTACTACATCTGTCCCCTCATTATCTTTTGAACGAAGAACATTCTTAATTGTTTCAATTTCAATATTTGAGGTATTTTGCGTAAATCTTTTTTGAAACGATTTTATACGTTGACATTCATACAATCCCTCATCAATAGTCTTATTATTTGTTTTGAGTTGTGTGAGATATTTATCACTGAAATCAGTATTACTCATCGGATGATTTGTATGATAAGTAAACATGGAATTTTCAAATGGTCTGAATTCAACTACAGTGTTTGCTGAACATTCCAAACTATAAACTTTTTCTGAACCTCCTATAATATAATTTTGACCAGAAGCATGGTTAATTTCGTTTATAAATTTCAATGCTTCTTCTTGTGTATTTTTCGATAAAACACCTCGCACTACAAAGGTTACAGGCAATCCTGTTTTGACATAATCTAATTGCATTAAAGTATTGCAATTAATGGATACTTGTTTATTATTCATTCCCGTAATTCCTAAATGTCCTGGAATAGTAAGAACCATAGTTTCTTTATCCGAGTTTGGTTCATTTATCTTAATAACTGTTTGAAAGCCATGATAAAACTCTGGAATATCCATATTCTGTGCTGTCATACTTGGTTTGTCATTACTTTTATTTACACCAAAAGAACTACAACTGTGTGCCAAAATATCTTTTGTGTTAAACCAATATTCGTCTCCTAATTGATGCATGAAAATGGTTTCCAAATCAACACCTGAACCTTCAGAAATCCCTTGTAATTCTTTCATTAATTCTGGCATCCATTTTTGAACAGAAGTCTTATAATCCGTTTGTTTTAAGAATTCTGAGATAAATTTATCTGGGTCTTTTTTAGTTGTTTCTGCAATCTCTTTTTTGAATAAGCGAATTACTTCTTGTATTTCTGTCTTTAATACTTTGCCATGAGTTAATCCGCGTTCATATGGTGCTCCGTTCAGTTCAAGATATCGAAGTTTTTCATCTGCGAGCAATTCAAATTGTTCCGTTTGATTTTGGACCTTAACAGAACTCTCTTTTTGTTTTATATCATTGAGGCATGAAGAAAGAAAAGTGCTAATTACTAGCAGTAATAGTATCTTGTTTTTCATAGTTAGTTGGTTTTTTAACATTGAATACAATGGCCCCTGTATAAAGCGAGCGGGGCGTTTTGGAATGTGGTCGCTTTTTTTTTTGGCTTGTTATGTTGGTTATAAATATACCATGTATTTTGGTAGTGTGCCGCCACGCATGTAGCTTTTTAACCTGCCTCCGACGAGCGAGTTAGAAGTGAGCCAAAGGCATATCATTGGGTTTATACGTAGTTCATGCCGGTTGAACGCTTCACATGGTAGCTTCCCTAGCCTTTGCTTTGTGCATTGTAGGGCTTTTCATAGGATACGTTGTTAGCTAACGTAGTTTTTATATTGCTTTTTAAATGAATAAAAGCCTATTGAGCAAAACATATGTGGCCACAAAACATTTAAATAATTAGGGATCATAATCACCTTTAATCTAATAGGTCCTCCAAAGCTCTGAATATCTTTCTTCTAAGATCATTATCGCCCGGACTGTTCAGGAATAGGAATAATTCACTTTGAGGCGAATTATACACGCTAAATAGTTCAAATCCTCTCATAGAACCATCTACATCAGCTGAAGATTCTTTAAAATAATTGACGTGGTTGTCGTCAAAAACTTCGCCATTTCTGACCAGCGAATAAAACTTTAATAAATCGTCAATGGTAGAATACATACCACCACTACCTTTTATTAGCCATGATGTTGGGCCCCAGTTAGGTGGAATATTGGGTAATCCTACAAACTGTGGTCCTCCGCCTACTGCAAAATCTTTTAACATAAAATCCTTTTTATCCCCGTACTCTCCGGTTCTGGTCATTCCGGCGGGACCAAAGAAATTTTCAGTTAAGTAATGCATATAAGTTTTACCACTTTTTAGCTCGACTATTGCCGCGAGCAACCCAAAGGCACCGTGTGAATGGGAATTGCCTTTGCCTGGCTCAAACAACAAGGCCTGATTCATCATACGAAGGATAGCTTCATCGCGACTAACCCATTGCAGGTCGGCATCCCAATCTCCTTCGATATCGAAAAAGTCGGGTAATCCCGACTCACCCGACATCAAATGCTTGATTGTAATACCTTTTTTATCGGATGGTACATCAACCAGATGTTTTTCTATAGAATCATCTAATGAAAGTAAGCCCTGTTGATCGAGTAATAAAATAGCGGCAGTCGTAAAGTCAATTGGTCTTGAACCAACAGCGAATATGGTTTCCGTACTATTGGCTACTCCTAAGGCTTCATTAGCCATGCCAAATGGTTCTTTTACAACAACAGCTCCTTTTGATTTAAGGTATAATAACCCGGCCATATCCAGCTCTTTCATGTATTGAATGGCAGCACTTAAATTATCTATATTAAATGTCAATTTTTTTTCTGGAGGAAGGATAAAAAGATCCGATATCTTCTTACTGTGGGTGCTATATTTTATTCTGAGGCGTTTTTCAACATTCTCAGAGGAAAAAGTAATGATGGCTCCGGCCTCATCAAGGTCGAGTCCTATATCGTCTCGTATGCCCATTAATTCTTTCCTGATATCTCTAATATTTTCAATAAATACTTGGCGCTCTTTTAATTCGATCATGTACTTCTCTATAAATTGTATTATACTGGCATTACCGGTTTGATCTAGCATTTGTTCAACGGCTAAAGAGGCAGATTCTATATCAGTTCCATTTTGAGCCACCATAGGAGTAGGACATAAGGCTGATATAAATAAAATTAAAAACATTAAATATTTCATAGTGATTAATTTTAAGTTATTCTATGTTAGCCAATGGCCCCTGTATAAAGCGAGCGGGGCGTTTTGGCATGTGGTCGCTTTTTTTTGGCTTGTTATGTTGGTTATAAATATACCATGAATTTTGGTAGCGTGCCGCCACGCATGGAGCTTTTAACCTGCCTCCGACGAACGAGGCACGAGTGAGCCAAATGCAGAAATTGAGTATCGTGGGAGCGTGAAATCCCCTTATTTCTGTAAATATCCTTTGTAGTTGCACAGCACCTTTGTAACGGAGTTGTGTTCCTTGGAAGGTCGGATTTTAAATCCTAATTTACTTGCCTTGCACCGTAGTTGTATGCTGTACTCATGGTTTCATAAAATGGTAAATGCTATATTTTAACTATTTGTGTACCTGGTGCGCCCTAAGTTAACGCTAGGGGTTGTAAGTGCAGGACTAGTTGACTTATAAAGGGTATGTTCAAATTAATAGCGAATCGCTTAGGGCCACATAATTAATTCAACGCTATCCCGTTATGTACAACAGTGTACAAACGGATAGTAAAAATGAAAAACAGTTTTCTAATTGTTGTATTGGTGATTACTTGTGCCTTTGGCCACGCCCAAGCTACCGCAAATGCCGCTAAACATTTAGGTGCCGGTGCAGTGATTGGAGCCGCTGGCGGATATGCGGCCCATAAAGTGTTTAAGGGCAGTCGTGGTTGGATGTGGGCCGGAGCTGTAGGCAGTAGCCTTGCCGCAGGCCTGGCAAAGGAAACCTACGACCAGTCTAGAGGTGCAGTATGGGAAAACGATGATATTATCTACACGGCCATTGGCGGAGTATTATCCGGTTTGGTGATGGATATGATTTTGGACAGTAGACGCGGTAGCGGCAAACGCTGTGGTTGTCCTCCGGTGGCCTTGAATCTAAATAGGGTCAACACTGCTTTTGTAGCCCATGTGGAGACGGGTTCTGGCGATATTGGCGCTGCCATACAGGCCAATCATCTCATTACTTTGGGCCTATAATAAACCTCTTGCCTTTATTTCTAAATATTTGTTGATCGTATTTATGGTCAACTGTTCCGGTTTGGTAAGAATAGTTTGTATACCATAGCGCTGTAGTTCTTTTTGCATTAGTTTTTTGTCCAGTGAAAACTTTTCGGCAATGGTCTTGTGGTAAATGGCCTGTAAGTCCTCGGTATCGGCGGCAATTAGTTTTTCCAGTTCGGAATTTTCAAAAAAGATAACAACTAGGACATGTTTTTTTGCCAAGGCCAAAAAATAGGGGAGTTGCCGTTTTAAGGCAGATATATGCTCAAAATTGGTATACAGCAGCAAAAGACTTCTTTGGTTTATTTTTCGCTTTACATGGCCGTACAAGGTTCCAAAATCCGAGTCGGTAAATTCGGTATCTATGCTGTAAAGATGTTCTAGAATGGTGTTGAGATAAGTAGGTTTCTGTACCGCGGGCAAGTGGGTTTCTATTTGCTTGGAAAAGGCCGTTAAGCCTGTTTTATCCTTCCGTTTTAAAGCTACGTTGGAGAATGCGAGGGCACTGTTTATGGCATAATCCAACAATTTGAGTCCATTAAAGGGCATTTTCATTACCCTACCAGTATCTATAATGGAGTATACCGGTTGTGATTTTTCGTCTTGGTATTGGTTCACCATCAGTTGGTGCTGTTTAGCTGTGGCTTTCCAGTTTAGGGTACGAATGTCGTCTCCCTGTACATATTCCTTAATTTGTTCAAACTCTTGGGTGTGGCCCAGTTTTCTTATTTTTTTTAGTCCGATATTGGACAGCCGATTGTTGATGGCCAAAAAATCGTACTGTTGCATTTGTATGATGGACGGATATACGGGTACCATCTGGTCTGTCTGAAAAACAAACCGCCGTTTTACGATGCGTAGGGGAGAGGCGGCGTATACATTTAGATTCCCAAATACATATTCGCCCCTATCTACCGGTCTCACGGTATAGTCAAAAATCTGTTTTGTTCCTTTTATTCCGGTTGCTTTATGTATAAAATCCCTTTTTTGAAACTGCTGTGGGAGTTCATCTATAAGGTCTATGCCCGTTGTAAAGGGATAAAAAGTTTCGAAGTGTATACGTATGGGATTTAAATCGCTATTGGATAATTTTTTAGGTAGTACTCGTTTGGCCTCTATTCCTTTGCCCGTGCCGTAGAGCAGAAAAACATCAAATAAAAACGCGGCCATCAGCACCAATATCAGTAGCCAGGCGATAGGGTATAACCAAGCAAACCAGAACGATAGAATGAAGCCAGCGCTAAGTACGGCCAGGTACCTAAAAAATATGTTGTGTATGTAGAACGATTTTAAAAATTGCATTTATCTGGGTATTTCTACACTTTCGGTAATCATTTGCACCACGCTTTCGGTGGTCATTCCTTCCATTTCGCGTTCCGGGGTTAAGATAACCCTATGGTTCAATACCGGTACCATTGCCTTTTTAACATCCTCCGGGGTAACAAAATCCCTACCGTTAATTGCTGCAAAGGCTTTGGCGCTATTTAATGCTGCAATAGAGGCTCTTGGGGAACCGCCCAGGTATAAATGTGGATGATTTCTGGTTTTTGTAATGATATCCGCAATGTACCGGAATAGTTTCTCCGCTACCACAACTTCCTGAATCTGACTTTTAAAGCCCAAAAGCGTTTTTGGTGTAAGTACGTTTTTTATCTCGTTGAGGGGAAGGTCTCCTTTACGTTCGTGATGGGTCTTTAGAATCAGTACTTCTTCGTCAACGTTAGGATAGTCAACTTTTACCTTAAACAGAAAGCGGTCCAACTGCGCTTCGGGCAAGGCATAGGTGCCTTCTTGCTCTATGGGGTTCTGTGTGGCCAAAACCATAAAAGGTGCCGCCATGGGGTACGTGGTGCCGTCCATGGTAATTTGGCGCTCTTCCATAGTCTCGAACATAGCGGCCTGTGTTTTTGCAGGTGCCCTGTTGATTTCATCGATAAGAACGATGTTGGAAAAAATAGGGCCTTTTTTAAACTCGAATTCCGATGTTTTTACATTGAAAATCGATGTTCCCAAAATATCGCTGGGCATGAGGTCCGGTGTAAACTGTATACGGCTAAAATTGGTCTTGAGGGTTTTGGCAAACAATTTTGCAGTTATCGTTTTTGCTACGCCGGGCACACCTTCTATTAACACGTGGCCATCTACCAAAAGGGAGACGATGAGCAGTTCTATAAAATTTTCCTGGCCAATGATTACCTTTCCTAGTTCTGCCTTTATCTCTTCAACTGCTTTTAGTAGTCCTTCTAAAGGAATTCTACTATTAAAATCGAGATTGTTCGCTTCTTCTTCGTTATTTTCCATCCGTTTTAGCTTTAAATTTTTGTAATAAGGAATTTAGTTTTAGTAAATCATCATCGGTTATTTGGTCGCTGTTTCTAAGCTGTTCCATAAAGGAGAATACCTTGGTTACAAATGCTATTGAGTGACCACTACGACTGGCAATACTGTTGTAAAATTCGTCTTCTTGGGATATGTTTCCTAAATAATAGTGGCTACGCAGCCAATCTAGAAAGTAATTTATCTTATGCTCGGCAATAGACTTTTGGTCACTCCGTACAAAGTACATATCGGATATGGTACGCGTAAAGGCCATGGTCCTATTGGGTAAGGGCGTTACCACAGGGATAGCGCGCTGCTTGCGTTTCCCCTCAAAAATCACATATAACAAGGCTCCGAACAAGGCAATGTAGTAGGCCCATTTTAATTCTTTGGTATTCAGGAAAATATACATGGGCGAGGTGTAAAACGACTTTCCGCTCTTGTAATGATTGTCAAGGTAAATGGGCCTGCTATCGCCTAAATAGGATAAAAGTCCTGCAGTATAATCTTTGTTTGCTCCTTTGAGCATAAAATAGTTGGTAAAGGCCTCAGGGAAGGTGGAGAGGATGAGGTTGCCTTCTCCAAATGGGCTATGCACTACATTTATATAACGCTGCACTTCATCGCCTTTGGTTACTGCTACTTGCCCTAGAACTATTGTGTTCAAAGTGTCTATTTGACTGAAATATGGCGTAGACGTATCTCTATTAAACCTAATGGAATCCGTTACTTCAATTTTAGGGTTTACTAGCGAATGTACTTGGTTTTGATTTGTCTCAAACCCGCTGTAGCTATACTCGATATCTAGACCAAGGGTATCCTTTAATTCTTTTTCAAAGCTTTTGGAGGCAAGAAATAGGGTATTTCCCTTACTGGTCCAGGCCAACAAGGTGTTGAGCTCTTCTTTATTGAATTGTATGTCGTTATTTATAAACACATAGCTTCCGCTAATACTATCATTTTGGTGTATAAATTCGAAAGGTGGACTATAGACCTGTTGCAGCTGACTGGGAAAAAGGTTTTCCATAACCGTGTTGAACACCATTGTGCCGTAAGGAATTTTATGACTGGCCACATAGGATGGAAACCAATTGATTTCCTTTGGCTTGCTATATTGCAAGAGCAGGAACGCGGCCAAGGTAAGTACGGCAATACTTAGGTATATGGTCCCTTTTTTACCCATGGTCCAATAGGTTTTTGAGGGTGATAAAATTGGTTTCCGCTTTGCGGTATTTAGACTCGTCTATCGGAAATTGGCCATACCAGAAGTAGTTGTAAAGGCGTGTACTGGCAGCAAAGGGTTGTACCAGTTCCAGTTTTCGTAGCTCTTTGGTATAGTCCTCGTTCGTTTTTTGCAACTCCCACGTAATCAATTCCTTTTCGCTCATCAATTGTAACATATACAGGTAATGGTAGCGAACCGCCAACCGATAATCTTTTTGGTGTAGGGCATTTTGGATAAGCTGCTGTATGTCCTCGTTTTTTATAATATGCTCTTCCTCGGAGAGGGAGACCAGGGTCTGGTTCTTTTTGGCATGGATTACTGCCCTGGCATTCACGCTCATGAAGAATTTTATCAAAATGAATACAAGTACCGCTAAAAGTACGTAGGGGAGTATTTCTAAAAAGGTGCTTAATGCCCCAGCAGCTTTTTCGATACCAAAGAGCCATTCAAAGAATCTGATAAGCATATTGCCTAGCCAATTTTTAAGGGATACCCACCAATCCGGGGCGGTACTTTTTACAATTTCGTAATCAAAATCCGGGTCGTTTCTAAACTCCTGTAATTGGTTCGCATCAATGTGTTTTTGGCTGATGTCGGATGTGTCAAACTTAACAGTAGGAATACTGTCCTGTGGCCACAAAGCAGCGCCGAAAAGAAAACACATTAAACCAAGTAAGAATCGTTTCTGCATGCCTAGTTGTCCCGTATTTCGCCAAGGTTTGCTATACGCTCATAGGTGCCGGTAAAATTCTTTTTTTCGTTAAGGTTGAAATAAATAAAGGCACCGGCGATAATGCCAATTAGATTGAGTAAAAACTGAGCTACGGTACCAATCACATTCAAAAGAATATAAATAGGGTCTTTAAATATATCCATCACACCTTCAGCATCGATCTCTCCAGAAAAAATACCCATTTTAATCCATTGGTAGATGGCTGTAGGTATGGCAAAAACATAGGTAGCAATACCGATGATAATACTGATAACGAAGATGGTTGCAAAGGTCATCCACCATTCACCCTTAACCAGATTAAAACTGTAGCTGTAAGCGTCGGAGGCGTTCATCCTGTTAAAAACGAGAATACAAAATGCAAGTGACAGCGGAACATACAGGTAGATGCCAGGGAGAATACAGATCATTAAGCCAAAGAAAACAGAAAGACCGACCATAATACCAAGGCCAATAAAACTCCAAAAACTGTCATACACTTCTTTCCGTATCGTTTCAAAATCCGTAGTTCCTTTTCCATTGGAATATGATTTTATATAGTGCAATACGGTGGATTGGGACATGGTATATACGGCTACGATGGACAAAATGTAAACGAAGCCCACAAGCGCAATGGTGGCAAGGTTGGTTACATCTATATTGGTGTCCAATAGTAGGAGATTAAAAGTGTTACCGGCAAAATAGAGGTATAGCACCAAGGAAACGACCATTACCGCCAAAAAGGGGCCTACAATCTTAAAGAACGTGTTGAAAAAAGGTTTGAACTCGTTGCGAAAAAAAGTAAAGGTGTCCGTTAGAATTTCGCCTAGTTCGCGTTGTTTTTTAAATTCAATATAGTTGCTTTTCATGTTTTTTGGTTATTTCGTGATTCCCAATCTCAAGTAGTCCAAGTATTTTAATTTTATCACCTTTATTGTCAAACCCAACTATAACACTACCTGCTAATCAATATCCGCTACCTTAACTCGGTATGGATAAATAATATAATAATTAATAATAAGCGCCAGCGAACTTGCAATGATGAAAATCGCAAGCCAGTCCGGCATTTCGGTATGTCTGGTGACAAAACCTTCCAGAAATCCTGCGATAATGAAAAACGGGACGGTACTCAACATAATTTTCAGTCCGTTTTTAACCCCTCGTTTAAAAGATTCCAATCGGGTGTAGGTTCCGGGAAAGAGTATGCCGTTGGCCAATACAAGACCGGCACATCCGGCAATGATAATTACCGATATCTCTATGGTGCCATGAATCCAAATAGTACGCATAGATTCCCATAATAGCCCTTTTTCATAAAAGAAGTATTGAAAACTACCCAGCATTATACCGTTTTGTAGCATAACCATGAGTGTACCAATACCTACCAAAAATCCGTACACAAAGGCCATAAGCGCTACACGTATGTTATTTATGGTTATTCCCATGAACATATTAAACTCGCCCATTTGTTTATAGACCGCCATAGGGTCGCCCTTTTCAATATTTTCCAAGGTCATGTTCACATAGCCATCTCCAAGGATAGAACGTACAAAATCTCCTTCGTTAGCGGCGGAAAATGCACCTACGAACGTAAAGAAGGCGAATACCAAAAATGCAATGAGTAGTTCTCTGTGGTGGTGTTTGAACATTAAAGGAAATTCTGTCTTCCAAAAACTAAAAATCCTATTTTTGGATTCGCGTTTGGTCTTATAAATTTTTTGATGGGCTTGTGAAGCCAAGGAATTTAGGTAGCGTTCCGTGTTGCTGGTAGGGTAGAAGGTCTTTGCGTAGCTAAGGTGATCCGTAATCTCAATATATAAATCGGACAATACATTGGGCGCTATATCCGTTTTGTTGGCCAATGCGCTTTCAAAAGTTGACCATTTGTCCTTATTTTGCTTTACAAAAGCGGCTTCGCGCATTAACTTTGAGGTTTGTATCAAAGAAACGAAAGAATGGAACAATTTCAAATAGAAACGGCTCAAAATATCAGCATAGATCAAAATACGGCGCACTTGGGTGATCGTATGCTTGCTTTTATTATTGATACCCTTGTCATTGTTATCTACTATGTTCTTATGATCTGGCTTCTTTTGGCGCTAGATGTAACGCATGGGGATCAATGGGCTATTTTTATGGTGGTTGGTTTGCCCGCTTTTCTGTACTATTTGTTGTTTGAAACCTTTATGGACGGGAAGACAATAGGAAAACATTTAATGCAGATAAGGGTAGTAAAACTGGATGGCTCCAAACCGGGATTTTCTAGTTATTTTATCCGTTGGATCTTAAGAATTATCGATGTATCCATAAGTTCTGGCGGGGTTGCGGTATTCACTATTCTCATGCGTGGAAAAGGTCAGCGCGTAGGTGACATCGCAGCAGGGACAACCGTAATAAGTGAAAAGAAACGTGTGTCTTTAGAAGATACGCTCCTTAGGGAATTACCGGTAGATTATGTTCCCCAATTTTCTCAGGTTACTATGTTTAACGATACCGAGATGGGAACAATAAAAGACCTCTACGATAAAGCCAGACGCAACGGTAACCACAATGTAATTGTGTCCCTAAGTACCCGTATAAAAAAGGTGACTCAAATTACCACCGAGCTACATCCAACGGATTTCGTGGATGTTGTCATCAAGGATTATAACTATTACACCCAACAACTATAACGTATGTTTTATCTGGTCATTGATATTTTAGGGACGGTTGCCTTCGCCATATCCGGTGTTTTAGTGGCTATGGAAAAAAAATTGGACCTTTTTGGGGTATTGATTATCGCTTTTGTTACTGCAATAGGTGGTGGTACCCTTCGAGATTTTTTAATTGGCAATACGCCCGTGGGATGGATGACAACGCCAGTATATCTTATCACTATTACGGCAACTGTTATAGCTACGATTATCTTTGTAAAACAGCTGAGGTATTTTAGAAAATCCCTTTTTCTATTTGATACTATCGGAATAGGACTGTACACTATGGTAGGGGTAGAGAAAGGCCTATCTGCAGGACTTTCCCCGGTGATGTGTATTATTTTAGGTACGATTACGGCCAGTTTTGGAGGTGTCATTCGTGATATTCTGTGTAATGAAATTCCTGTAATATTTAGACGAGAAGTCTATGCAACGATTTGTATTTTAGGAGGGGTTATTTATTTTATTCTCATTCAGCTACCGTTTGATAACACCTATGCCTATATTACCGCCATCCTAGCTATTATTTTGATGCGGTTACTGGCCGTGCGCTTTAAAATTTCCTTGCCCAATATCTATAAAGATTGATTTTTTATCTAGATTAAGCATAAGTTGTAGCGAGTAAGTAGCATACAAAGCAATTAATATTTCCGATTTTTTTAGGGCAACATATTAGAATTATTTTAAACCATAAACAGCCATGCTTACATCTATTCATCCAAAATTACCGATGCGAGATAAAAACATCACCCGAGATTTTTATATCAACAAATTGGGTTTTACGGAATTTGGAGGTGCTGATTTTGATGGTTATCTAATGGTTGAGAAAGATACCATTCAGCTTCATTTTTTTGAGTTTACTGCTTTGAACCCGAAAGAAAATTATGGCCAGGTGTATATTCGCTCAAATGATATTGATGCCTTATATAGTTTATTTCTTTTAAAAAAAGTCGACATACATCCGAATGGAAAATTGGAAAGCAAGCCATGGGGTCAAAAAGAATTTTCGGTTTTAGATCCTGATACCAATTTACTCACTTTTGGACAGGAGATCTAGCTCTAATATTGCGCGTTTATTTGATATATTTTGGAATAAAGGTCAATTTATATCGTTACTTTTTACAGCAAATAGCAGCCGTATAATCCAGCGTTTAAACCTCGAGCCTAACATCTAAACCAGAAATTCGTTATTCAACCACTTCCGCGTCTTGGATGTAGGTATTCTGTATCGGCCAATCGCCTTCGTCAAGAGGCTGTGAATTTATTTTGTCTACTACATCCATTCCTTCTACAACCCTTCCAAACGGTGTAAAGTCCCCATCCAAATGGTAGGCACCCGGATCCGTTACCACAATAAAAAACTCGAAGGGTGATGCCAGCATATGTGGATTATTGATTTCACTGCTAGGCATAGAAATGGTTCCTCTATGATGTTTGTAGCCTTTTCGAGTATCCGGCGGTAGCAGATACCTGCCAATCTCGCTCCGTTTTCGTCCGGTTTCGGTATCATCGGAATTACCTCCTTGAATAATGAAATCTTTAACTATCCTATGAAATTGGGTATCCTTAAAATAACCTTTTCTGGTAAGGTAAATGAAATTGGCCTTATGATAGGGCACGTTATCATACAGCTCTACGACAAACGACCCAAATCTAGTCGTTATCCTTACTTTGTCTGCTTTTAAGTCTTGTTGGTATTCATAAAAGAAATCAATGGCATTGTCTTCCGTAAGTTTAAATACCTCTTCGGTCTCAGATTCGTTTTCGCTCTCTTCTGCTTCAGTAGGTACAGTATCAGTTGTAGTTGATACAATTGTTTCTGTTGCTTTTGTATTCTTAGGACTATCTTTACAGCTTAGTAATAGTATTCCTACCGCAACAAGGGGTAGCCAAATTTCTCTTAAGCACATGAATTTTAACATTTTTGAACAACGGATATCAAAAATAAAGAATCTCCCACTACCCGGAGAAGCTTCGCACTACAAAATGGTTCCGGAATTTAGAATAAATGAGCTCTTAGCAGCAAAATCAACTAAAGTAGCTCCCAGAAAGGCCGCTGTTATGGCCCTGTTTTATCCAAATAAGCAAGCAGAAACGCATTTGTTGTTTATTTTAAGGAAAACCTACAAAGGAGTCCATAGTAATCAAGTTGCTTTTCCAGGTGGAAAAGCAGAAAAAGAGGATGCCAATGCGATGATTACTGCCTTAAGGGAAACCCATGAAGAAGTAGGGGTACACCCAGATGATGTGGATGTGCTGAAAGAATTGACAGGTATCTTTATTCCTCCCAGTAACTTTGATGTGCAACCGTTTATTGGACTATATAAACAACCCAAGCCGTTTGTAATTCAGCAATCTGAGGTAGAAGCGCTTTTAGAGGTTTCGTTAACCCAGTTTTTGTTGGAGGATAGTGTCATCACAAAAAATATCACCACTTCGTATGCTCAAAATGTTGCCGTACCTGCCTTTAAATTAAACGATTACATCGTATGGGGTGCAACGGCCATGATGTTAAACGAGATTAAGGCACTTCTAAAACAAGTGTTATAAACCATATTTCTTATTTTAGCACCTATGGGACTATTGAAGAAAAACCCTTTTGGGCATATTTTAGTGGTAAAAAAATGGCTTATCCGAATTCTTGCGGTGCTAACCCATCAGCGTTATAAGCGTTTTAATAAATTGGAGATAGAAGGTTCCGACATTATTCGTAACCTTCCAGGGAACAAGGTGCTTTTTGTGAGTAACCATCAAACCTATTTTGCAGATGTTGTGGCTATGTTCCACGTATTCAATGCGAGTTTAAGCGGGCGGGAAAACTCCATTAAGAACCTTGGCTATATTTGGCAACCAAAATTGAATATGTACTATGTAGCTGCAGCAGAAACCATGCGAAAAAGTCTGTTGACAAAAATTATGGCCTATGCGGGTTCTATTAGTGTAGAACGTACATGGCGCGCGCAGGGCAAGGATGTAAACCGACAGGTAAAAATGAGTGATATCTCCAATATTGGCAAGGCACTTAACGATGGGTGGGTAATAACCTTTCCCCAAGGCACAACAACGCCTTGGAAACCTATACGCAAAGGTACCGCGCACATTATTAAAAAATACAAGCCCATTGTGGTTCCTGTAGTTATTGATGGTTTTAGGCGTTCTTTTGATAAAAAAGGTCTTCAGATAAAAAAGAAAGGGATTTTACAGTCTATGGTCATTAAAGAACCCTTGGTTATCGATTATGACAATGAATCTACCGAATCTATTATAGAAAAATTAGAATACGCTATTGAGCAGCATCCCTCTTTTTTAAAGGTGATTTCTGAGAAGGATTTGTTGGCTTATGAGGAAGCGAACAAGGAGCGCAAGTTTAGGAATAGTAATCCTTAAAACTCCAATTGTTTTAGTTCGGCATAGTTTTTATTCAGTTTCCGCAAGAGTAGTCCATAGAGTAAAAAGTAAATACATGCCATTACTGCGGTAAGTAAAATTCCGACCACACCTATGGTTAACATTAGTGTAATTTTGAGCTTATCTGATGAGATGTTTTCAAGTTTACCCTTTAGTTCTGGAACTATATGAGCAATGTCCTCATTTAAATAGACTCCTACAAGCATAATGATAATAGTAACCAGAATCATAGAAAGCGAAAACAAGACATAGTGTTTTACCGTTTTTCTGGTCCTTAGGATTTTTTTCATCAGATTTTTGGAGTTGTCCAACACTGATATTTCGGTGTACCGTCGATAAAACTGGACTATAAAATATAAGGCGACGGCATAAATAATCAAAGAAAGGGCAAACAGATAATTAGAAACACCAATATAGTCGTAAATCTGCATGGCCTCCTCCATTGGCGGAGCAAATAACAATAGTTGCGGTAGCGTAAACTCTAAAATGCTTATGATTAGTATCCATTTTACGATAGAGGAAGACTTTTTCCATATCATTTTGTGAATTTCCGCATACGATAAGGTAGGCAGTTCCGCTTCTTTTTTCTGCCAATCTCTTTTTAATAATTCCAGTTCATCCGTCATAATTCAAGGATTCAAAATGGTTCTTAATTTTGTTTTGATTCGGTTCATTTTAACTCGGGCATTTACTTCCGTTATCCCTAAAGTTTCCGATATTTCCGTGTAATTTTTATCTTCTAAGTATAGAAAAACCAATGCTTTGTCTACATCACCAAGTTGGCGTACCGCCTTGTACATTAGTTTTAGTTGTTGTTCCTCGGTATCGTCATATTCGTTGGCCTTTATTTTAAAAATTACCGACTCATAATCTTGTGTATCAATACGTTTTTTTGATTTTCGGTATAGTGTAATCGCCGTGTTCAGTGCTACCCGGTACATCCATGTACTAAATTTAGCTTCTCCCCTAAATTTTGGGTAGGCTTTCCATAATTGAATCGTTATTTCCTGGAACAGGTCATTGTGGGAGTCTCGGTCGTTGGTGTACAACGTACATACCTTATGGACAATATTTTGATTGTCTTGCAGCTCGGTCACAAATTTATGTTCCAGTTCTTTGTTCACGCTTGGTTGGTAGTTCTTATGATTAGTATCTGTTTCCGTTGTTTTGTTACAAAAAAGAGTATCCTTTATTTCAAATGCCCTTGGCGTTGATATAAAGGATACTCCTGTAGAAGAAATAGATGCTAATTTCTATAATCCAATGCAGGTGCACGGTCTCCTAATAAGGGCGTGTACTTAAAATCTGCACCTCTACGTTCAACGAATTCTTTTTGGGCAGTACTGACCAGTGTTTTGTCTTTAAACAGGTCTATAGCGGTAAGGGTCAAGGTTTTTGCGGCAATCATCATACCTTTGTTTCCAATAGTGGTCCCTCCAGCTGCAACCGCTTGCCAGCTATGTGCAGCAGTGCCCGGAACCCAAGTGGCCGTGCTAAAACCAACTGTGGGCACTACAAAGCTTACATCTCCAACATCGGTTGAGCCATACGCTCGAGCGGTTTCTTTATAGGGTTGTACATTTTTTGCAGTCTCCAAGTCAGCGCTCTCCTCACCTAAACTAACGGCTATCTTATCGGCAAATATTTTTTCTTCTTGGGTATATTCGATCCCCCCAACTTTAGACAAGTTGTTATGCACCACCTTTTGCAAGGTGAGATTTGGCAATAGTTCATGCACACCATTTACTATTTCATAGTCTACGGTGGTGCCGGTACCTAAAGCTGCCCCCTCAGCTGCTTTGACAATACGGTCAAAAATACTCCTAACTACATCTCTACTATTATGGCGTGCATAATAGTAAGCTTCTGCAAAATCCGGAACAACATTAGGGGCCTTTCCACCATCTGTGATTACATAATGAATACGGGTTTCCTGAGGGATATGCTCCCGCATTAAATTGACCATGTTATTCATTGCTTCTATGCCGTCTAGTGATGAACGTCCTTTTTCGGGAGCCCCGGCTGCATGCGCGGATACGCCATAAAAACGAAATTTTGCTGAAATGTTTGATAAGGCTGCTGCTGCACTAGCCGCATTCTGGGAACCAGGGTGCCAGTGTAAAGCGACATCTACATCATCAAATAGTCCTTCTCTTGACATGTAGACTTTAGCCCCGCCACCTTCTTCGGCAGGTGTCCCGTAAAAACGAATGGTTCCTTCCATTTTATTTGCGGCTAACCAATCTTTAGTAGCTATGGCAGCAGCTGCAGAAGCAGTGCCGAACAAATGATGGCCGCAGGCATGTCCTGCTGTTTTTCCTGCCGTTTGTTTCTCCGGTACTGCTTGTTGTGAAAGTCCTGGTAGCGCGTCGTATTCGCCCAGAATACCAATAATGGGCTTTCCGCTACCATACTCCGCGATAAAAGCCGTAGGTATGCCTGCGACCCCTGTTGTAATCGTGAAACCTGCATCTGCCATGGTCTTCTGAAGTAGGGCCGCGCTTTCTTCTTCTTGATAGCCCATTTCTGCCAAGTTCCATATTTCTTGGGCTATTTGGGCGTAGTTTTCACTTTTGGAATCCAATTGTTTTAAAACATCGGCGGTCTTTTTTTGGGCGTTTAACGATAAAAAGAAAATCGAAAGCATTACTGCCAGTACGGGTGATTTTTGCATTTTAGGTGAGTTTTATTAATTGTTTAAATGTACTAAAAAGTAGGTATTCTGGTGGAATAGAATTCGGAATGTTTAATTTTGCTTCTTAGTTATTTATAATGAATGTACCGCGCTCTAGTTTTCCAAGAATTGTAATTATCGGTGGTGGCTTTGGAGGCATTGCCCTAGCCCAGAAACTAAGTAAGAAAGAAGTACAGGTAGTGCTTTTGGATAAGAATAACTATCACTGTTTTAAACCGTTGTTATATCAAGTTTCTACAGGTGGGCTTGAACCGGATTCCATTGCATACCCGTTACGTAAGGTATTGATAGGTTATGACAACTTCTTTTTTAGACTCGCAGAAGTACTGGAGATCGCTACCGAGAAAAAAGTAGTTAACACAACTATAGGACCTGTGTCCTATGATTACTTGGTTGTGGCAACGGGATCGGAGACCAATTTTTATGGGAATACCGAGTTGGAGAAAAATGCGATGGCCATGAAATCGATTCCCCAATCCTTGAACCTACGCAGTTTAATCTTGGAGAATTTTGAACAGGCTTTACTTACGGATGACTATCATGAACGCGACGCTTTAATGAATTTTGTGATTGTGGGCGGCGGACCAACCGGAGTAGAATTGGCCGGTGCTTTGGCGGAGATTAAAAAGGGTATTCTACCAAAAGATTATCCAGATTTGGATACCCGTAGAGCTACGATTAATCTTATCCAGAGGGGTGACCGAATTTTGAACGCAATGAGTGAGGAGGCCTCCAAAAAGGCTGAGGATTTCTTAGAAGAGCTAGGCGTGCAAGTATGGAAAAACATCCGTGTAGTGGGGTATGACGGTAAAACCGTAACCACGAATTCCGATGTAAGTTTTAAGTCTGCTACATTGGTATGGGCAGCAGGTGTTATGGGTGCTACTATAAAAGGGTTGGATGCAAAAAATCTACTGGCAGGCGGGAGGCGTTTACAGGTTAATGAATACAATCAAGTGATGGAACATCCCGAAATATTTGCCATTGGCGATATTGCCTGTATGCAGAGCGATGCATACCCACAGGGACATCCCATGATGGCACAACCGGCCATACAGCAAGGAAGGCAATTGGGGGAGAACCTCGTTCGTTTAATTGAGAAAAAGCAATTAATCCCGTTTGATTATACAGACAAAGGGAGTATGGCGACCGTGGGCAGAAATAAGGCCGTATGTGATTTGAAACAAATAAAGTTTCAAGGTCTATTCGCCTGGTTCGTTTGGATGTTCGTGCATTTGTTCTTCCTTATAGGTTTTAGGAATAGGGTAGTGGTCTTTGTAAATTGGGTGTACAACTATATTAAGTTTGATAGGGAAGCGCGATTGATTATCCGCCCGTATAAAAGAGATTATTCCCAGTTCAAGGATTAGTCTCCTTGCATATAATCCTTAAATGCAAGGTTGTCATTTGCGCGGATGAAATTTCTGCATCACGGAAGCTAAATGAGTCCGGTCTACATGCATATATACCTCGGTGGTCGTAATACTTTCATGACCTAGCATTTGTTGAATGGCCCTGAGGTCCGCTCCATTTTCCAATAAGTGGGTAGCAAAAGAATGTCTGAATGTATGTGGACTTATATTCTTTTTTAGCTCAATTTTTTTGGCTAGATTCTTGACGATGGTAAATATCATAGCACGGGTGAGTTGCTTGCCCCGTCTATTTAGAAACAACGTGTCCTGAAAACCATCTTTGATAGTCAAATGAACGCGTATTTCTTTTCTATAGATATTGATATATTTTTTATTGATGGCGCTTATAGGAACAAATCGTTGTTTATCTCCTTTACCGGTTACTTTGATAAAGTCCTCTTCAAAATACAGATCGGAAAGCCTTATCCCTATAAGTTCCGATACGCGTAAACCACAGCCGTAAAGTGTTTCTAACATCGCTCTGTTACGTTCGCCCTCGGGCTTGCTCAAGTCTATGGCACCTATCAGTTGGTTTATTTCGTTTTCCGAAAGTGTATCTGGTAGTTTTCTACCAATTTTAGGAGAATCGATTAAGTCCATGGGGTTATCGACTCTGTAATCTTCAAAGGCCAAGTAGTTGAAAAAACTTTTTAGTCCAGAAATGATACGGGCTTGCGATCTTGGTTTAACCACTTTTGCCACTTCATAAATAAACTGTTGTACCGTGCTTTTTTCTATGGCAGTAGGTAAATCCTTAAGCTTATGGTCGTGGAGAAATTGAATTAACTTATCAATATCTAAAACGTAGTTTTTAATGGAATTGTCGGATAGTCCCCGTTCTAATTTAAGGTAGTGAACATAATCTTTTTTAGCCTGCTCCCAGTTCATAGGTTAAAGATACGTCTTAGTAACATTACAGCTTATCAGTTGTAGCGATGAAATTTGTATGTTTCTAATTTGTCTGCCTCAATTTGGGACCGGAGCCCATCTTATAATCTGGTCATACGGTTCTGTTTAATTACATATTTAGTCGATCAAGTCTGAGGTGGCTATTATGTGTTTGATCAGAACGATACCATCTGAAACCAAAGTTATAGGGCATTGTCTGGTCATAGATGCTTTTATAGCGGAAGGGTAATGTAGTGCTGTAACCATATCTATCTTGTGTTTTATGGCCTTTTTGGCAGATTTCACTGATAATATGCCGTAAACCAGAATTATTGGAGGGGTATTTACAACAAAAAACATGGTAATACGTTAATCACAGGTATCGTGTAAAAACGGTAATTAAAACATAAGATTATGAAGGGTATCCATTTTATAGTAGTTTTTAGCTTTTTTTGTTTGAGTGCTCAAGCACAGAATGTAGACCGAACAAATTTTCGAGCTGGGTTAAATGGCGGTATTATAACCGGTGATTTTTCCGAGGCGTATAGTCTAGTACTAGGCGTAGATCTGTATCAACACTGGGGTGTTTCCAAAACCATAGATTTAGGGGTAACCACTGGATTTTCTAATGCCTTTGGTGAGAAACAGGAAGTATCGGCCGGTGGCGTACTTATAGAAACCGAGTTCGATAACCTACAATTTATTCCGATAGCAGGGTCAGTTCGGATTTATCCCACAACAGGGTTTAAGTTGGGTGGTGACATAGGGTATGCGATTGGTATAAACGAAGGTAACGAAGGAGGCTTCTATTATCGACCTAGTTTAGGAATAGATATCAGTAGCGGAACAACGGAGTTAAATGTATCCTATTTGGCTGTAAATGGCGATGTCACCTACAGTAGTGTACTATTTGGCTTACTTTTTTTGTTTTAAAACCATAAAATTTAACATAATTTAATATATTTACTTAACAACTTAAAAATCAATACCATGAAAAAACTAGGAGTAATTGCACTATTTGTATTGGGAGCAACCTTTTCAGTAAGTGCGCAAGAAGGTTTCGCAGTTAAGGCGGGTTTTAATAATGTAAGTGCTAAGGTAGATTTGGGTGCCTTAGGAGGAAATGTTACCAATAGTGAATTTGGTTTCTATGTAGGTGGTGGTTATAATTTTGAATTAGATGATACATGGTCTATAGAGCCATCTGCATTGCTTAGTATTGTTAGTGATTTAACAGCATTGTATATTCCAGTTATGGCTAAATATGAGGTTGCAGAGTCATTAACTATTCAAGCAGGTCCACAAATCAATTATCTTTTAGAAGATGTTGAGGATGGTGCTTTAGGCCTTGATTTGGCAGTTGGTGCCGGATACCAGATAGACGATAACTGGTTTGTAGAGGCCCGTTATGGTTTTGAAATTAGTAGAGGTGGTGATTTTGGCGAGTTAGTCGATTATAACACTTTGACTTTTGGTGCTGGTTACCGTTTTAACTAACCAAGAACTATAAATTATTTTAAAGAGGCCGTCTAAAAACATGTAGGCGGTCTTTTTTAATGCCTTGTTTTTATACCTATTTTTACATCATGAAGCTATTAATAATCAATGGGCCAAACCTGAACCTGTTAGGAAAGCGAGAGCCAGAAGTCTATGGAAATCAAACTTTTGAGGATTACTTTACAACCCTTCAGTTTAAGTTTAAGGATGTTCAGTTAGAATACTTTCAGTCTAATATCGAAGGTGAAATTATATCCAAATTACAAGAAGTTGGCTTTACTTATGACGGTATCATTCTAAATGCTGCGGCATATACCCATACTTCCGTTGGTATTGGTGATGCGGTTAAGGCAATTGAGAGTCCTGTGGTGGAAGTGCACATATCCAACACGCACAAGCGAGAAGAGTTCAGGCACGTTTCTTATATCTCTTCGGTTGCAAAAGGGGTGATTTTGGGCTTTGGGCTACAAAGTTATGACTTGGCCGTTCAAAGCTTTTTAGCACAATAATTCGGCTAAAACAAAAACTAAGCGTCTACCGTCCTCAAATACTTCTGTTCCACATAAAACGTGGCAAAGGGCAACAAGGACGCTATTCCAAAAATAATAAACCTTTTGATTCCCCATTTTTTCTGATAACAAACTACCAATGCCAAGAC
Organism: uncultured Maribacter sp.; assembly: GCA_964620945.1. Taxonomy (GTDB): domain Bacteria; phylum Bacteroidota; class Bacteroidia; order Flavobacteriales; family Flavobacteriaceae; genus Maribacter. The sequence continues at coordinate 12,021 of CAZUIE010000018.1, read as the reverse complement.
GATGAACGCAATAAAAAGAGCGCCATGGGCATAACCAACAAACTTATTGGGTTCCGGTATATTTGCCCAATACTTTAATGGCATAGTAATACCAAATAAGGCCAAATACGAAATCCCTTCTAAAATGGCGGTTACTCTAAATAATTTGAGCATATTTTTTCGTTTAAATGTTTACGACTTGTAGGGTTGTAATAGGATTTACGTTTTGGTTCTTAGAAAAACGCTTTTCTTATGCCTCAACGAGCCGGCATATGAAAAGCGCTTATTTTAATAATGTAGTACTTTTTTAAAAACGAGCGCTACAAGTGAATCACTTCATCGTAAGCATCCGCAACAGCTTCCATTACGGCCTCACTCATCGTTGGGTGTGGATGTACTGTTTTAAGCACCTCATGACCAGTTGTTTCTAGTTTGCGTCCTAACACTGCTTCAGCAATCATGTCGGTAACTCCGGCACCAATCATATGACATCCTAGCCACTCTCCGTATTTGGCATCAAAGATTACCTTAACAAATCCGTCCGATGCTCCGGAAGCTTGTGCTTTACCACTAGCCGAAAATGGAAATTTACCAACTTTAATATCGAACCCTTGTTCTCTAGCTTGTTTTTCGGTAAGTCCTACGGATGCTATCTCCGGACTGCAATAGGTGCACCCCGGTATGTTGCCATAATCCAAAGCCTCGGTATGCATTCCTGCTATTTTTTCCACACATAAAATACCTTCTGCAGACGCTACGTGAGCCAAGGCCGGCCCTGGGGTAACATCTCCAATGGCATAGTAGCCCGGGATATTGGTCTGATAAAAATCGTTCACCAAAATTTTGTCCCTATCCGTTGCTATTCCAACGTTTTCTAGTCCTATATTTTCAATATTCGTTTTAATTCCTACGGCAGAAAGAACAATATCCGCTTCTAAAACTTCTTCTCCCTTAGCTGTTTTTACTGTTGCTTTTACGCCATCGCCTGTGGTATCCACTCCGGTAACTTCGGCAGAAGTCATAATTTTTACACCAGCTTTTTTAAAGCTACGTTCTAGTTGTTTTGAGATGTCTTCATCCTCTACCGGAACGATATTGGGAAGGTATTCAACAACGGTTACTTCTGTTCCCATAGCGTTGTAGAAGTAGGCGAATTCGATACCTATGGCACCGCTACCGACCACAATTAACTTTTTGGGTTGCTTCTCCAAGGTCATTGCCTTTCTGTAGCCAATAATCTTTTCACCATCTTGCGGTAAGCTTGGTAATTCGCGGCTACGTGCTCCAGTGGCTATGATAATGTGTTGACCACTGTATTCTGTTTCTTTGCCATCTTCAGACTTTACCGAGACTTTTTTTCCCGGTTTTAAGGTTCCGAAACCTTTGATGACCTCAATCTTATTTTTCTTCATTAAGAACTGTACGCCCTTGCTCATTCCGCCAGCAACATTTCTACTTCTTTTAACAACGGCATCAAAATCCTTATCTACTCCATCGGCTGTTAGGCCATAATCCCCTGCATGTTGTAGGTATTCAAAAACTTGAGCAGATTTTAACAAGGCTTTCGTAGGGATGCATCCCCAGTTCAGACATACACCACCAAGGCTTTCTTTTTCTATAATTGCGGTTTTAAGGCCTAGTTGCGATGCTCTAATGGCAGTAACATAACCTCCTGGCCCACTACCCAAAACAATAACGTCGAAAGTGCTCATAGTTGTAAATTTTTTAAAGTTAAAACCCAAGTCTTTTTGGGAGCGCTGCAAAAATACAAAACCAAGTTTGAAGGACAACGATTCGTTTGTAATTTTAAAAACCTGTTTGTTGTTTTAAAATGGGGGTTATCGATTTAATTTTTGGTCATTGAAAGCGTGGGAGCTTCCCGTAGGGATATCGAGTGATACCTAGTCTGCTTCCGTTCTCATTTTTCAGATAAGTACGAGTGTTGCCCTATATGATGTACGTAATGGGCCAATTGGGGGTTTGCTTCCTTAACTAGGGTATGATTCTCGTTTCTGATTTTAATGGGACTATCAACGTTTGCGCTGTTTTTTGGCTTAAGGCACTAAACAAACAGTTCCATCCAGAGTTACAACTGTGGAGTATTCCGCTTTGGTACTATGTTAATTTGAAAATTCGTTTTCCCTGTCCCGCCAAACTTTTTCTCCGCCTCTGTTAAAAAAATCTCCCACTTGCTACACATATTTGAAGCCAGATTTTTTACAATAATCACTATGGGATTATCCGTTTTCTTTAAACGCCAATGTATCTCTTATTTAGGAAGTGGTGGAGAAGTTTTGTCTCCCAAGGTATTGTACCGTTCAAACTCAAAACACACACTGCAAATCATAGTTTCCCCCCAATTTTTAAGGTACTTATGAACCTCTTAGTTGTTGGGAACGAATTTTAAAGCTACACCGTTTATACAATGTCGCTCGCCAGTAGGAGCTGGGCCATCCTCAAATACATGTCCAAGGTGGCCACCACAAGTAGCACAGTGCTCCTCGGTTCTTTTATATCCTATCTTGTAATCTACATCATAGGCCACATTGCCCTCTATTTCTTCATAGAAGCTTGGCCATCCAGTACCTGAATCAAATTTTGTTGCACTCTTAAACACAGGGGTTTCACAGCCGGCACATACGTAAACACCTTCTTTTTTTATATCTAAAAGCGGACTGGTAAAAGGGTTTTCGGTAGCGGCTTTCCGTAGCACGTAGAATTCGGCATCCGTAAGTTCTTTTTTCCATTCTGCCTCAGTCTTTTGTACCGGAAATTCTTTTTCAGCGACCTGCGCGGTAGTTTCTGTAGAGTTTACCTCTTTTTCTTGTGAGATACCTTTGCAGCTTGTAGCTAAAATTATAAGGGTAAGTAATAGGGAATATTTCATAGCATTTTTTTTTAATCTCTTTCCTTTTTCAAACATTTCAAAGATAAGGTACTTCATGTAACAATGTTGTTACTGTTTTCTTAAAGGATCGAGTTATAAAAAGAAAAACGCCCCATGATATGTGGGGCGCTTTATTTAGGATATTTTGTAAAACTTACTCTACCTTAAATCTTTGAATGTTTTCTTCAGCAACGTTGAGTCTTCCCATTACGGAGTGGATGTTACTGGTATCGATCTTACCTTGAGTCATCTCTGCGGGTAATATGGCTATTCTAAAAATTTGATTTTCCGTATCACCTGGTGGTAAGGTGGCCAAATCAAAATCGGCTTCTAAAAATAGATTTACATCCAAAAAGGTATGGTCATAATTGTATTGTAGTAACCCCTGATCTAATATTCTTGTTTGCGGCATTAATCTCCAGATATCTACAGCTTCTCCGTTCCCATCTTCTGTTTCATCCCATAACAAATATACAAGTACAACATCCGTTTCGAAGACTTCAACTGTTTGAGGAAACTCATATAAGAATGCGAAATCGTTTTCTGGTAAAAAGGAGCCCTCAATATCAAATACTTGCCCTAATATGTTTACGCCGTCTAGCCCGTCCTGCCCGTCACGTCCATCTAAACCGTCTAGCCCATCGAATCCGTCAAAACCTGGGGGGCCTTGTGGACCGGTACATGCCATAAATAATGCTACGATTAATCCTCCGAATACTAAACTAAATTTCTTCATAATTATATTGATTTTTTGGTTTCTTTCTACTTCTGCTTTAATTGTTTTCAAAAAGCGTTCCAAATTTCATTTTTATCCAAATTAATCTAACTTGGAATTGGTATGCATCAAGTAAAACAGCTATATTCCCTAACTTATTGCAAAGTTGATTAGTTTTACCAAAAAAAATTAGATACGTATGTCCAAAGTTATCGTACATTCCTTGTTCACAGATTTTGATATCGACCTATTTAAAGGAGGAAAACATTATCGTTTGTATGATAAGTTAGGTTCGCATCCTGTTGAAGTGGATGGAACGAAAGGGACCTATTTTGCCATTTGGGCGCCATCTGCAAAGGCAGTCTCGGTTGTGGGCGATTTCAATGGTTGGAACCAAACAGAGCATGCCTTAAATGTTCGCTGGGATTCTAGCGGCATCTGGGAGGGATTTATTCCCAATGTAGGACATGGGGAAAAATATAAGTACAAAATACAGTCCCATAATCAGGATATTTGGACAGAAAAAGCGGACCCTTTTGCTAGGTTATGCGAACATCCACCAAAAACAGCATCGATAGTCTGGTCAAACGAGTATGATTGGAACGATGCGGATTGGATGGGCTATAGAAAGGAAAAAAACGGCCTGGACCGACCTTATTCTGTATATGAGGTTCATTTAGGTTCTTGGAAACGAGATGCGGATGGAAATTTTTTGACCTATAGAGAATTAGCTGTTGATTTGGTCAATTATGCTAAGGAAATGGGCTACACCCATGTAGAATTTATGCCTATCATGGAATACCCCTACGATCCTTCTTGGGGCTACCAGCTTACTGGTTATTTTGCATCAACATCCAGATTTGGAACACCGGAAGATCTTAAATTTTTGGTAGATGCATTTCATCAGAACGATATTGGGGTCATCTTGGACTGGGTACCTTCCCACTTCCCTGAAGATGCACATTCACTAGGATTTTTTGATGGATCAAACCTGTACGAGCACCCAGATAGGCGTAAGGGATATCACCAAGACTGGAAAAGTCTAATTTTTAACTACGGAAGAAACGAAGTGCGTGCTTTTCTAATTAGTAACGCCCTATTTTGGCTAGAACAGTTTCATGTAGATGGTTTGCGGGTAGATGCGGTTGCGTCTATGCTGTATCTTGATTATTCCCGTGAAGACGGCGAATGGGAACCGAATATATATGGTGGTAATGAGAATTTGGACGCTATTTCGTTTATCAAAGAATTAAATCAAGAAGTGTACTCTAGTTTCGAGGGCGTACAGACTATTGCGGAGGAATCTACTGCATTTTCAGGTGTTACGAAGTCAGTTGAACACGGAGGTCTTGGTTTCGGTATGAAATGGATGATGGGCTGGATGCATGACACCTTGGAGTATTTTAAAAAAGAATCTATTTACCGTAAGCACCATCAAAATGATCTGACGTTTAGTATGACATATGCATTTACCGAAAATTTTATGCTTCCTTTTTCCCATGACGAGGTAGTCTATGGCAAGCAGTCCTTGGTGTATAGGATGCCAGGAGATGAATGGCAACGATTTGCGAATCTAAGATTGTTGTTCGGATATATGTTTACGCATCCAGGAACGAAGCTCATGTTTATGGGAGGAGAATTTGGTCAGACGGCGGAATGGAATTTTCAACAAAGTTTAGATTGGCATTTGCTCGCCTACGATGGGCACGCCGGTGTACAACAGTTTGTGAAAGATTTAAATTATACCTACAAAAACTATCCAGCTTTATATGAAAAACAATTTAGCCCGGAAGGCTTTCAATGGATAGACTATGGTGATCATGAAAACTCCGTATTAACCTATGTTAGAAAAGGACACGATGAAAAGAATGATCTAATTATTGCGTGTAATTTCACCCCTATCCTTAGAGAAAACTACAGGATCGGAAACCCTAAAAAAGGAAGGTTAAAGGAAATACTTAATAGCGATGATAAAAAGTATGGTGGTTCTGGAAATATAAATTCTAAAATTAAATCTTCTACAAAGGCTTGGCATGGATATAAGAAATCCTTAGAAATTACTATTCCACCTTTAGGAATTGTTATTATAAAGTAGCTAGTAGCAGCTAAAACGTTTTAGTATGCGATTGCTCGGTTTATATTTCGTAATTCCGCGTGAAAGCACTTTTTTTGTGCTTTATTCAAATTTTTAGATAAATGATTACAAATACAGAATTAGAATACAAGGGGAATCTATACCCAAACCATATTGTTGATTTTAAGCAGGATACAAATAAATTATACTTTACTACCCAGAACGGCGTAGTGTTAGAGATTACCGTTTTACGAGGCAGTCTTATCAGATTTAGATATGCTACCAACTATGTTTTTGAACCGGACTTTTCTTATGCTATAGACCCCGAGGCTAATTTAGGCTACAGCAAACTAGAGGTAATAGAAAACGATACGGAGTACATTATAGAAACTGCACGTGTACATATTTTGGTGGACAAGAAGTCATCACGTACCCAAATATCAGATTTAGAAGGGAATATCATCAACGAAGATGAAATCGGGTTTCATTGGGAGGAGAATTATGAGTATGGCGGTAATACGGTAAAAATGAGTAAAATCACCCAAATCGGTGAGAGCTTTTACGGAATGGGAGACAAGGCTACCCATAGCAATCTAAAGGGTAAGCGGGTAGAAAATTGGGTAACCGACCAATACGCCTTCGGTAAGGATCAAGATCCGTTATATAAAGCGATACCTTTTTATACAGGTCTTCATAAAGGGAAGGCGTACGGTATTTTCTTTGATAATAGCTTTAAAACCCATTTCGATTTTGCCCATGAACGCAGAAATACGACTAGTTTCTGGGCAGATGGCGGTGAGTTGAACTACTACTTTTTTTACGGTCCAGAAATGTCCAAAGTAGTATCTGCGTATTCCAACTTAACAGGTACTCCCGAACTACCACCAATGTGGGCCTTGGGGTATCATCAATCCAAATGGAGCTATTATCCCGAAAGTAATGTAAAAGAAATTGCAAAAGGATTTAGAGATCATAATATTCCATGTGACGCCATTTATTTGGACATTGACTACATGGACGGCTTTCGGTGTTTTACTTGGGACAAAAAACTCTTTCCCGATCCAAAGCGAATGATAAGGGAATTGGAAGAAGATGGCTTTAAGACCGTGGTCATGATCGATCCGGGGATTAAGGTAGATAGGAAATATTCAATTTATCAAGAAGCCTTGGAAAAGGGGTACTTCTGCAGAAGGGGAGATGGCCCTTTAATGACTGGTAAAGTTTGGCCTGGGGAGTGTCATTTTCCTGATTTTACAGACCCTGAAGTTCGCGAATGGTGGGCAGAGTTGTATAAAGAATTTATGTCTGATCTAGGTGTTCATGCCGTATGGAACGATATGAACGAACCTGCGGTTATGGAAGTGCCTTCCAAAACAGCCCCTTTAGATACCAGACATGATTACGACGGGCATCCCTGTACCCATAGAAAAGCCCATAATGTGTACGGTATGCAAATGGTCCGCGCTACGTACGAAGGTGTTAAAAAATATGTATATCCCAAAAGACCATTTGTCATCACTAGAGCGGCATATGCAGGTACGCAGCGCTATTCGTCAACATGGACTGGCGATAATGTAGCCACCTGGGAGCATTTGTGGATTGCCAATGTGCAAATGCAACGTATGTGTATGAGCGGTTATTCTTTCGTAGGCTCCGATATTGGAGGCTTTGCAGAACAACCGAATGGGGAGCTTTTTACAAGATGGGTGCAATTGGGTATTTTTCATCCGTTTTGTAGGGTTCATTCCAGTGGTGACCATGGGGATCAGGAACCTTGGTCTTTTGGTACCGAGATTACGGATATTGTTCGCAAGTTCATAGAAATAAGGTACCAATTACTTCCCTATTTGTATACGATGTTTTATAAGTACAGTAAAGAACAAAAGCCAATGCTACAATCTTTGGTGCTTTTTGACCAAGAGGATGTACAGACTCATTTTAGAACCGATGAATTTATTTTCGGAGAGCAAATACTGGTTTGCCCAATACAAGAGCCAAATGCCCAAGGTAGAAGGATGTATATTCCCAAGGGGAAGTGGTATGATTTTTGGAATGATATTCCTGTAGAAGGTGGAAAAGAATGTTGGGTTGCCGCAGATTTGGACAGGATGCCTATTTATATCAAAGAGGGTGCGATTATTCCAAAATATCCCGTGCAGCAATATGTAGGAGAGTTAACGCTGACAGAACTGATATTGGATACCTATTATAAATTGGGAACCGAAACCTCTGAGGTTTATGAAGATGCCCAAGATGGATACGACTATAAAAAGGGACGCTATTCCCTACGTAACTTTAAGCTAACGGGGAAGGAGAACTCAGTTACGGTACAACAATTTAAGCAGGGCGACTTTTTTACTGGTTATGATACTTTAAAATTCAATTTTCATGGCCTTCCGTTTAAAATTCATAAAATTACGGTAGACAATGAAGAGGTAGATGTAAAATCGGTAAAACCAAATGGTGCCCCGACCTTGTTTATAGACAAAAACTTCACTGTTTTACACCTTACTGGAAAATAATAAATTTGTAATTTTCCAGCACTAAACACTATTAAAATGAAAAAAACACTCTTAATATTAGCTATTTTTCTTGGCGTATCCGCATGTAAGGTTAATCCTTTTACAGGTCAAAAAACACTAAACTTTTATCCCAATAGTCAAATTTTTCCTACAGCATTTGCGCAATACGATCAATTTTTAGGGGAAAATAAGGTGGTGTCTGGAACGGCAGAAGCACATATGATAAGAAGAACTGGCCAGCGTATTTCTGCTGCTGCGGAACGATGGTTGGCAGCAAACGGGTATCCTGGATATCTAAGTGATTATAAATGGGAGTACAATTTGGTTGACAATGAAGCAGTCAATGCTTGGTGTATGCCAGGGGGAAAGATTGTTTTCTATACCGGTATTTTGCCAATTACACAAACAGAAACCGGTGTAGCGGTAGTCATGGGCCATGAAGTAGCACATGCCCTGGCCGATCATGGTGCCCAGCGTATGAGCGCAGGAACTTTACAACAAGTAGGAGCAGTTGGGGTCGCAGTCGCTACAAGCGGTAAAAGCGCAGAAACACAAAATGCATTTATGCAAGCGTATGGCATAGGTACTTCTGTTGGAGGAATGCTTCCCTTTAGCCGTAGTCATGAAACCGAAGCTGATCGGATAGGGCTACAGATTATGGCTATCGCAGGTTATGACCCTTATGAGGCAGCCAACTTGTGGCAACGAATGAAGGCAAACAGTGGGGGAGAAGCACCACCGGAATTCATGAGTACTCACCCATCTAACGACACCAGAATTAATAATTTAACCGCTTGGGCGCCTGAAGCAGCCGCAGAAGCAGCAAAATTTGGAGTAACCGAGTTTAAGTAAATACAACTACGAGTTTTATTGTATATTGAAAGCCGTTCTACATTAGTGAGCGGCTTTTACATTTGTTTATGACCAGAACCATACCAGTCAAGGGTAGTAAAAAGTTATTGAATGCTTGGGCCTTTTACGATTGGGCCAATTCTGTTTACGCCCTTACTATAGCCTCTTCTATTTTTCCCATTTTTTATTCCGCGTTATTTACAACAGAAGATGCGCTGGTTAGCGCTTTTGGATTTGATATGAAGCCCACCGTGCTAATTGAGATCGTAACGGCATTTACATTTTTGGTGGTTGCTGTTTTATCCCCAATCCTTTCTGGAGTTGCAGATTATGTTGGGAATAAGAAGACTTTTATGAAATTTTTCTGCTATGTGGGCGGTACGGGCTGTATTGGCTTGTATTGGTTTAGTTTGGAACACATCCACCTAAGTGTACTCTTTTATTTTATGGGTCTAATCGGATACTGGGGCAGTTTGGTCTTTTATAATTCATATTTGCCGGATATTGCTTTTGAGGAGCAGCAAGATCGTATTAGTGCCAAAGGTTTCTCCATGGGCTACGTGGGTAGTGTACTCTTATTGCTTGTAAATTTAGCTATGGTGATGAATCCCCAATGGTTTGGTTTTGACGTTGGTACAACGGAGGCCGAATTGAATGCTGCCAAATTCGAAGCTATGAAAATATCCTTTATCACCGTAGGATTATGGTGGATGCTCTTTAGCCAATATACCTTTTATATATTACCAAGCGGGGCAGGTACGACCCATAAAGTAACCAAAGATGTGCTTTTTAACGGTTTTAAGGAATTACGCTCTGTCTGGCGACAATTGAAAAAGAATTTAGCATTAAAAAGGTACTTGGCAGCATTTTTTGTATTTAGTATGGCGGTACAGACGATTATGCTCATGGCTGTTTATTTTGGCGAAAAAGAGATTGCTTGGGTGAGTGATAGTGAAAAGACCACGGGGTTGATTATTAGTATTCTTGTAATACAATTAGTGGCCGTAGTAGGTGCGATAGTTACCTCCAGAGCATCCACTAAATTTGGGAATATTCGAACTTTAATTTTTGTAAATTTTATTTGGTTGTGCCTTTGTTTTTATGCATATTTCATGAAAACACCTATGCAGTTTTATATTGCGGCAGGCTTTGTAGGTTTGGTAATGGGTGGGGTTCAGGCATTGGCACGTTCTACTTATTCTAAGTATTTGCCGGATACTGATGATACCACATCTTACTTTAGTTTTTACGATGTGGCAGAAAAGATAGGCATCGTAATTGGGATGGTTATTTTTGCCGTAGTAGACCATATCAGCAGCATGCGTTATGCTATTCTGTTTCTTTTTCTATTCTTTCTGGCAGGGATTTTATTATTGCTCCGAGTACCAACTAAAAAGTCCCTTTATAAAAGGGACTATTAGCGTTACTGATTGTTCGTAATTTTGATGTTAATCTTTTGAAATATCTCCGGAACCAGACGTTTTGGTGTCTATTTTTTCTGGATTCCCCCTATAGGTAATATCCCCAGAACCGGATACCCTGGCTTTTAGCATTTTGTTCGCGGTTACTTTTATATCCGCTGATCCAGAAACAGTCGCATCTACATTATCGGCTGCTAAATCAAAGGCCTTAATATCTCCGCTTCCAGAAATGGTCGCTGAGAAATCTGTTGTATTTCCGCTAAAGGTAATATCGCCGGACCCGGACATAGTTGCACTTACTGTATTGGTTTCCACATCCAATGTAATGTCTCCAGATCCCGACATCGCTGTATCAAGTGTTTCTGTTTTAAGGGTTGTTTTACCCACAATGTCACCAGATCCAGATAACGAAATAGCGTTTATGCGTTCGACGGGTACCGTTATTCTGATACCGTTTTTCCAATCGGAAGGTTTTAGGTTTATATTATTTTCTGTTTTAATTACCAGTTTGCCATTCTTTACCTCGGTAATAATATATTCCAACAGATTTGATTCTCCTTCCAAGGTCAACTGACCTTCTTTGCCGTCTACTATATCTACATCGAACCAACCGGATACGCCTATGGCGTCATAATCACCGGTAGTTCTTTCGATAGTTACCTTGTCCCCGTTTCCTTTGATTCTTTTACCCCATTGCGCAGAGCAAGATGCTGTGATTACTAGTACTAATGTTGCTACTATTGCTTTTTTCATTCGTTTAAATTTTAGATTGATTAGATGTTCTTATTTTTTTGTAAAGCTGATGCCTCCATAATCGCTGTTTAAGGTTACCCTATTACCGCTGTTCGTACTACCGTAATAACCCTCGTAATGTTTGTTGTTCGATTTTTCAGTACTCACGTTAATTTCAAAATCATCCTTACCGCTAACTCCAGAATAACTTGTGGTAATATCAAAATCAAAATGATAGTTGGCATTGTACCCAATTTTTATTCCTGTATAATCCGTACGTATGGAAACATTACCTGCATCTTCTGCTAATTCTGCTATGCGTATGGAGCCATAATCCGAAACAAGGTCTACATTCCCATGAATAGTGCCAAGTCTTATGGTTACATAATCCCCGTTTCCTTGAATATTATTTGCCTCCCCTACGGAAAGGTTCCCATAGTCACCACCATACTCCAGATTTTCCATATTGTCGATCGTTGCGTTGGTATAGTCTGTATTTATGATTAGGTTACCCGCTTTTTCAATAGTAAAACCAGAGTAGTCGGCTTCAATTTTACCACTGTTTATGTATCCTATGGTAGATTTGGTAGTATAGTCGAAATTAAGCTGATTGTTTCTACCGCGTAGTTCTCCAATTTCTAGCCTACCGTAATCACAATTTATCTTAGCGTGACCATCTACACGGTCTAGGACAATGTTTCCGTAGTCATTATCTAGATTTACGCTATTTTTAATAGGAAGTTTTATGGTGTAGTTTATCTGCATATTTACATTGTTATTCTTGCCCCAGTTCCATCCCCAACTACGCTGCTTTTCACCGTAAGTAGTCCTTGCAGAAA
>CAZUIE010000017.1:0-33652 GCA_964620945.1 uncultured Maribacter sp. | reverse complement strand
AATAATGGCAAACGTAATAATAACTGGTTCCAGTAGGGGAATTGGCTTTGAAATGACACAACTTTTTGCGAATGCAGGTCATAAGGTGTTGGCCTTGTCCAGAAATGTTGTCCCAATTAGCGAGGTGAAGCATAAAAACATTCAGGCATTCCCTTTTGATATATCCAGCGTAAGCGATTTAGAAAAACTAGCTAATGTTTTAAAAACCGAATGGAAACAAGTAGATGTCCTTATCAATAACGCGGGTAAACTAGTGAATAAACCATTTTTGGAAACCACTACAGAAGAGTTTAAGGCCGTGTACGATGTCAATGTTTTTGGTGTGGCTGCCATAACAAAGGTAGTGTTGCCGTTCATGAACAAAGAGGGCCATGTGGTGACTGTAAGTTCCATGGGCGGTGTACAGGGCAGTGCCAAATTTCCTGGATTATCGGCGTATAGCTCCAGTAAAGGTGCGGTAATTACCATGACCGAGCTTTGGGCGGAAGAGTTTAAGGAAACAGGACCTTCTTTTAATGTTTTGGCGCTAGGTGCCGTACAGACCGAAATGCTGGAAGAAGCCTTTCCAGGGTATCAGGCACCAGTTACGGCTGGGCAAATGGCCGGCTATATCATGAACTTTTCATTGACAGGACAAGCGCTTTATAACGGTAAATTATTACAGGTGAGTAGTAGTACGCCTTAAGGGTCAAATTCAAACACAAGCATAAGCTTAGTTCCTGTGCTTCTCGATACAATTTCACTCCTGAAAAGGTCGTAAAACCCTCTCGAAGTGACATTTTGGTATTTTTCATACCCAAGAAACCCAAATGCCCTAAATTCCTTTTGCAATACCAATCCATTCGTAATTTTTCAGGTATTTTTGTAGGAATGGAAAGCGTCCTTACTTCTTACTTGCCCGAACGTGCCGTTGCACCCTGTATGGCACTTATTAAAGAAAATCGCGTACATCTAAAAATTGTAAATGAACGCGTGACGCGGCATGGAGATTATAGGCGGTTGGCTAATGGACAGCACCAGATAACTGTAAATGCCACATTGAACAAGTACCGCTTTTTAATCACCCTAGTGCATGAAATTGCCCATTTGGTCGCTTTTGAAAAATATGGCAGACGTATAAAACCGCATGGATTGGAGTGGAAGCGCACCTTCCAATATTTAATGCTTCCCTTTATACGGCCCGAGATTTTCCCATCTGGCTTACTTCCGTTATTAGCTCGGCATTTTAGGAATCCTAAGGCCAGCAGTAGTACCGATGCACACTTGTCCATCGCATTAAAAAAGTTTGATACGCAACAATCAGATACATCCTACGTTTTTGAGTTGCCGGTGGGAAGCGTCTTCCGGATTTACAATGGCAAACTGTTTAAGAAAGGAAATAGACGAACGAAAAGATACGAGTGTGTTGAGGTGCAATCGGGGAAAGTATACCTTTTTCAGCCCAATGCCGAAGTTGAACTAATAACAAGTTGAGATGAATAAAAATTATTATGCGGTATTAATGGCAGGTGGGGTTGGTTCCAGATTTTGGCCAATCAGCACCTCTGAAAATCCCAAGCAGTTCCACGATATGTTGGGAACCGGAACAACCTTGATTCAAAAAACCTTTCAACGCCTAAATAAATTTATTCCTACGGAGAACATTCTCATTCTAACGAACGAACGCTATAACAATTTGGTACTGGAGCAATTGCCCATGGTAAAACAGGACCAAGTAGTTTTGGAGCCTGCCATGCGTAACACCGCGCCCTGTATCTTATATGCGGCGTTGAAGATTCAGAAAATGAATCCGAACGGCGTTATGATCGTGGCGCCAAGTGACCATTGGATAGAAGACGAAGCTGCGTTTGCAAAAGATGTGACCGCATGTTTTGAAAAATGCGCTCAAGAAGATGTGTTGTGTACTTTAGGAATCAAACCAACCTTTCCCAATACTGGTTTTGGATATATTGAATTTGACAAAACCAATGACGCAAGTTTAAAGCCGGTGCATCAGTTCCGTGAGAAGCCCGATTATGAAACGGCCAAGGAATTTTTAGCGAAAGGTAATTTTTTATGGAATGCGGGAATCTTTATGTGGAGCGTGAAGACCATAGTTGATTCATTTAAGACATACCAACCCGGTCAATATGATTTGTTCGCTTCAGGAATATCATCCTATAATACTCCCGAGGAGGTTAATTTTATTGCCGAAAACTATCCAAAAGCAGAGAATATATCTATAGACTACGCCATTTTGGAACAATCAGAGTCCATTTTTGTGTTAGCCGCTACGTTTGATTGGAACGATTTGGGTACCTGGGGTTCCTTGTTTGATAAACTGGACAAGGATGAAGGTGGCAATGCCGTGGTAAACGCGCAAGTACTTGCAGAAGATGCAAGTGGGAACATGATACGTTCCCCCAAGGATAAAATTGTGGTGATAGACGGTTTACAGGATTATATTATTGTAGACAAAAAAGATGTACTTTTAATATATCCGAAGTCAAAAGAACAGGATATCAAAAAAGTATTGAATAAGGTAAAGGATAAATTTGGCAATAAGTACGCATAGATATGCAGGATAAACTAGGTCAGGACAACATTACGCCAACGGATAATTCCAATGATAGCGGTGAGAACGTAAAAAAGGACTTCCAGGGCTTATTGGGAAGTATCAAGAAATTTTTGTGGGAGCTTTTGGACATCCGCACCAATACAGACCAGAAAGCTACAAAAGAAGCGATTATTGCCGATATTCCTTTTAAAGGCCACACCTCTTGGATTCTTATCTGTTCTATATTTATCGCTTCGATCGGATTAAACGCAAATTCCACGGCAGTGGTTATCGGGGCAATGCTTATTTCTCCGCTTATGGGGCCTATTTTGGGAATCGGCATGTCTATCGGTATCAATGACATAGATACGCTAAAGCGGTCGCTCAAGAACTTTGGGGTTATGGTGGTTCTAAGCGTATTGACTGCATTTTTATTTTTTAATTTTTTTCCATTACGTGATGAATCATCCGAGTTATTGGCACGGGTGGCTCCCGACATCAGGGATGTATTGATTGCTTTTTTTGGTGGTTTGGCCTTGGTTATCGCTAGAGCTAAAAAGGGGACTATAGCGAGTGTTATTTTTGGTGTCGCCATCGCTACCGCTTTAATGCCACCTTTATGTACCGTTGGTTTTGGACTAGCAATTGGGAACTGGGAATATGCTGGTGGGGCCATGTATTTATTTACGATTAATACAATCTTTATTGCCCTAGCAACTTTTTTGGTCATCAAACTTTTACGTTTTCCCATGGTGCGGTATGTGAATTCGCAACGTAGGCGGTTTATTGCCAGGATGGCTTCTTTGGTTGCTGTTTTGGTGATGATACCCGCAGGAATAACATTTTACAATGTATTTGAAGCATCTTTGTTTAGGAGGCAGGCTACCAGCTTTATAGATGAAAAAATTGCTACCTATCAGTTCTCGGGAGAGGGCAGGTTCTTGGAAAATTTTACCAACATGGAATATAATCAAGGTAAAAATCCAGAACTTGAGGTCGTGTTTATGGGTAGTGAGACGATACCCGATAATATTATTGCAACTTGGAACGCTCAGATGAACGACTATCCAAAACTAAAAGGTGCTGTACTGAACGTGGTACAAGGTTCTAAAAGCGAGGCCGGAGATCAGCTTAAATATGTAAGCGAGTTATACGAATCCCAAAAGAACCTGTTGTTTAATAAGGATGAAAAAATAGCCTTGTTGGAATCTGAACTTATGCGTTTGAACAAAGGAGCAGCGGGTCAAATACCCTTTTCCGAAATAAGTTTAGAGGCAAAGACGAACTATGAAAACCTATCCCGACTGGCCTATTCATATATGATTTCAACCGATTTCTCAAAAACGGATACCATTCCTGTATTTGAAGTGACGTGGAAAAAGGAGGCCAAACGGTTCCAGACCGACAAGGACGTTAAAAAATTACACGAATGGCTAAAACTTCGTTTACAAAATAAAAACCTTCAACTTAAAGAAGTTGTTGTAGATTGATGTTATCCTGCAAGTTTTAAAGGGTTCTGGATACACTTTTTTCCTTTCCTTCCTACTCCAAGAAAAAAGCAATCAAACTGACATTTTACTTATCCGTGTTGCTAATGTATAAAAGGTTAATTCCGCTCCTCAATATACATTTGGCGCACCTTTTTAAAGAGGTCCGAAGAATACACAAAATCGGTTACTGATTGGTTATCTGTCTTAAAAATTTCATTCTTAGTCCCTTCCCACTCTTTGAATCCGTTTTTTAAGAATAGAATTTTTTCCCCAATTTGCATTACAGAATTCATGTCATGAGTATTGATTACCGTAGTGATATCATATTCTTCTGTGATTTCCTTGATCAAGTTATCTATTAAAATCGCCGTTTTAGGATCTAATCCGGAATTAGGCTCATCACAAAAAAGGTATTTTGGATTCATGACAATGGCGCGGGCAATGGCAACCCGTTTTTGCATCCCACCCGAGATTTCGGAAGGATATTTATGGTTCGCATCAATAAGGTTTACCCGTTTTAAAACGGCATTTACGCGATCGGTCATTTCAGATTTTGATTGTTTTGTGAACATCTCCAAAGGAAACATCACATTTCCGGCAACCGTCATGCTATCAAAAAGGGCACTACCTTGAAAAACCATACCCATTTCTTGTCGTAGGTTCCTTTTTTCCTTATCGGATAGGGAGGCATAGCTATTTCCGTCATAGACGATGTCCCCTTCCTCCGGATAAAACAATCCCAACAGACATTTTAAGAATACCGTTTTTCCTGATCCACTTTGTCCGATGATGAGATTGGTTTTTCCGTTTTCAAATACCGTGCTTATTCCTTTTAGAATATGGGCTTCTCCAAACGATTTATGTATGTCGTTAACTTCTATCATTAGCCCAGCATAAGTTGTGTTAATATATAATTTAATATAATAATGACCACACTGGTCCATACGAAAGAAGTGGTACTGGCCTTGCCCACCTCAAGGGCTCCCCCTTTCATATAAAACCCGTGATAAGAAGGAATAGTAGCGATGACGAATGCAAAAATCAAAGTTTTTATAAAGGCATAGGTGATATGAAACGGAATAAAATCCATCTGTAATCCCTCAACAAAATTAGCACTGGTCAAAAATCCCCCAAAAACACCGGCGAACCAGCCACCAAAGATACCTACATACATCGCTATAGCGATAGCAAAAGGGTAAAAAAGCATGGCGATTATTTTAGGGAATACCAGGTAGTTCAATGAGTTCACGCCCATAACTTCCAAGGCGTCTATCTGTTCCGTAACACGCATGGTACCAATGCTGGACGTAATGTAAGAACCTACTTTTCCTGCCATAATCACTGAGACAAAGGTTGGGGCAAATTCTAAAATAATGGACTGCCGAGTAGCGAAGCCAATTAGATTTTTAGGAATGATAGGACTGGTAAGGTTCAAGGCCGTTTGTATGGCCACTACGGCACCAATAAAGAAAGATATGAAAATGATAATGCCCAAAGATCCGTAGATAAGCTCGTCTATCTCCTTAAGAATCAACGATTTCATGATACGCCATTTGGTTGGTTTTTTAAAAACTTCCACAACCATGATGGCATAGCTGCCAATAGACGCTAAATAGTTCATGTATTTAAATTGGATTTCTGTAGGTAAAAGTAACAATAATGCCTTGGATTTAACCTTGAATTCATCTTTTAAGATATATTTTATTTACTTTTATCCTGTAAAAATAGAAGTATGAGCCGTAGCCGTTGTTTAGTCCTTTGTTTCCTTTTTTTAGGACTGTTTTCAGTATCCACCCTAAGTGGCCAGAAAAAATCAAAAGTAGAAGATGAATCCTATTTAAGGGCAAACCCGAAGTTAGTAGTGGGTATTGTAGTGGACCAAATGCGATATGATTATTTAACACGCTTCTACAACCATTACGGTGAAGGAGGTTTTAAACGCATGATAACTGAAGGGTACAATTGTAAAAACAATCATTTTAATTATGCGCCTACCAGCACGGGACCTGGGCATACATCTGTTTATACCGGAAGTACACCTGCGACACACGGGGTAATAGGAAACAATTGGTACGACAAGGAGAGTGATGCATCCGTCTATTGTGCCGGTGACGATACTTACGAATCTGTAGGAAGTACAGATGATGCCGGTAAGATGTCTCCCCACCGGATGACGGTCAGTACAATATCCGACGAGCTTCGCCTTCATACACAAATGAGGGGAAAAACGATTGCCGTAGCTATTAAGGATAGAGGTGCAGTACTACCCGGAGGTCATACCGCAAATGCTGCCTATTGGTTTAATGGTGGAGATGTAGGAAAATGGATAACAAGCTCCTATTATATGGATGAATTACCTAGCTGGGTGAGCGATTTTAATGCCTCTGGCACGGTACAGTCCTATAAAAAAGCATGGACTACGGTAAAAAATATCGAATCCTATACAGAAAGTGGCCCGGACGACAATAATTATGAAGGATTATTTAACGGGGAGACTTCGCCGACTTTTCCGCATAGTACTACCGGACTTTTGGATAAGACAAAGGATTTTGGTTTGATCTCCGGCACCCCTTATGGGAATAGCCTTACTACAGATTTTGCTTTGGAAGCTTTGGAGAACGAGGGATTGGGTACAGATGCAGACACCGATTTGTTGGCCATCAGTTATTCCAGTACAGATTATGTAGGGCATAAGTATGGCGTAAATTCAAAGGAGGTCCAAGATACCTATTTACGATTGGATGCCGATTTGGAGCGTTTGTTCAATGCATTGGACGAAAGCGTTGGAGAAGGGGAATACACAGTTTTCTTAAGTGCAGATCACGGGGCGGTTGATGTACCGGCATACTTAAGGGATATGAAAATACCTGCAGGATACATTGACAATAGCGGAATAAACAAAAAGTTTTCCGAATTTTTAAAGTATACCTATGGTACTGAGGATATTGTTAAAGATATCTCCAATTCCCAAATTTTCTTGGACCATAAGATCGTTAAAAATCTAGACTTGGATTTAGCTGCTGTTCAGGAAGCAATAGCCAAGGAATTTTTGGGTTATGACCATATAGACCGTGTATATACTGCACATCAAATGTGGCAAAACCAATATAATAAGGGTATTCCCTATATTTTACAGAACGGATATAACCAAAAACGTTCCGGGGATGTTCTTTTGGTTCTGAAACCAAATTTTATTAGTTACAGCAAAACGGGCTCTACCCACGGCTCCCCTCAGATTTATGACACACACGTTCCCTTACTTTTTTTTGGTAATGGAATAAAACAAGGCAGCACAGTGGAGCGCACCGAGATTCCAGATATTGCGCCTACCATTTCGGCCTTATTAGGTATTTCATTTCCTAGTGGTAGTACGGGAACACCTATCACGGCCGTGCTAGAGTAAATCGCATCATGAACATACATCCTATAGGTATTTTTGATTCTGGAGTAGGAGGGACTTCCATTTGGAAAGAAATACAGGAACTATTACCTAATGAGAATACTATTTATCTGGCCGACAGCAAAAATTCCCCTTATGGCGAGAAGTGCCAGCAAGACATTCTGCAACTTTCTATAAAGAATACCGAGTATCTATTGGAACAAAATTCTAAGCTAATTGTCGTAGCCTGTAATACGGCAACCACAAACGCCATAGCGTATTTGCGCAGTACGTACAAGGTTCCTTTTATCGGTATTGAGCCTGCCATAAAACCCGCCGCGTTACTTTCTACATCTAAAACTATTGGGGTATTAGCCACAAAGGGTACGTTAACCAGTAGTCTTTTTCATAGTACGGCACAAATGCATGGAGGAAATAGCACGATAATTGAACAAGAGGGAAAAGGCTTGGTAGCACTCATAGAAAATGGTCAGCTGAACTCGGTAGCAACGCGAGAACTCTTGGAAGGTTATATTAAACCCATGTTGGATAAGGGAATAGATTATTTGGTCTTGGGCTGCACCCATTACCCTTACTTAATTCCATTATTAAGGGAAATACTGCCCGACGGAATCAAAATAATCGATTCTGGGGAGGCAGTTGCTAGACAGACAAAAACAGTGCTAACCAAATATGATTTATTGAATACCTCTACTCATAGGGCTAAACATCAGTTTTTTAGCAATACGGATGTCGAATTATTGGAGCGTTTTGTCCCTGAGGTTTCCGTTAAAAAAGAGGTCTGTTTTTTAGATTTTTGAATCATCCCTAATTCTCGTATAGGTCAAATACGTAAACCCATATTGATGTTTTTGGTCTTTGAGGTGACGTTCCTCTGCAATCAATTTCCAATCGCCCATAGTTAATTCTGGAAAGAAGGTGTCCGCCTCAAAATCTCCATGCACCCGGGTGAGTTCAATCACATCCGCAAAAGGTTCGCTCTGCTTGTAGATTTCGCCTCCTCCGATGATAAAGGCATCTTCACCAGTTACCAGTTTTAATGCATCCTCTAAGGAATGGACTATGATGCAATCTTCATACGGTACGCTATAATTGGTATCCCTTGTAATGATGATATGGGTGCGCTTGGGCAGTGGTTTGGGGAAACTTTCAAAGGTCTTACGACCCATAATAATTTTATGGCCTATAGTGAGTTTTTTAAATCGCTTAAAATCATCAGGAAGGTGCCACAAGAGGTCATTGTCTTTTCCTAAGGCATTGTTTTCTGCCGCTGCGGCAATTATTGTAATGGTATTCACTTCAATAGTATTTAATTATATAAATAGATTGGCAAAAAGGATGCCAGTGGTAACATACTATTTCTATCTTTAGGCTAAAGATACGGCAAGTAGGATTTTTGTCAGGAATATTCCAAAACTTTATCCACATGTTTCATTCATACTAGAAACTGAACTTAACATAAAAATGAGTTTTGAAATACAATTGCATCCTTTGGTCTAATCAGCCGTCCATACTTTAACCGCAGGACAGGTCGTAGCATCTGTACTATTTAATTATAATATGATACGTAATAACAGGAATACATGATAAATGGAAAAAATAAGAAAGGAATTTCCGGTCACTAGAAAAGGTATCTATGCAAATACTGCCGTTTATGGACCGCTCTATGATTCGCTTTTGGATTGGAGGCAAGAGCATGATTTGGACTTTTTACTCCATGGAAGCGATATGCGGGATAGGTCGCTTAAAATGCTATCTGATACTCGAAATGCGGTAGGGCAATTTTTTAATTGCAAACGGGATAATGTGGCTTTGGTCTCTAATTTTTCTACTGGACTCAACTTTCTATTAGAAGGTTTAAAAGTAAAAACGAAAGTACTCCTGTTAGAGAACGATTACCCATCTCTAAATTGGTCTTTTGAAAACAGGGATTTTGATATTTCCTACCTAAAAATGACTGTTGATGTGGAGAAACACATCTACGATGCTATAGCAAAAAATAAGATTGAAGTATTAGCGTTGAGCCTTGTGCAGTGGTTGGACGGATTTCTTATTGACTTGGATTTCTTAAAGAAACTGAAAGAGGAATTCCCTAATTTGATACTTATAGCCGATGGCACACAATTTTGTGGTGCCAGAAGTTTCGATTATGGAGCATCAGGTATAGATGTGCTTGGTGCCAGCGCCTATAAATGGCTTTTAGCGGGTTATGGTAATGGTTTTATGCTTTTTTCAGATGTGGCAAAGGAACGTTTTTCCTTGAATACCACCGGTTTTAATGCTGCAAACGGTGATTTGCAAAAAAAGGACAGTATCCGCTTTGCCAAACAATTTGAACCAGGACATCTTTCCTGTCTTAATTTTGGAAGTTTGAAGTTTTCATTGGATTTTTTGACTAGTATTGGCATGGATGCTATTGCCGAATATAATGAAAGACTGGCTCTAAAGGCTAAACAAGAATTCACCGAACTTGGACTGTTGACAAAAGAAATTGTTCAACGGAAAGGGCATAGTACAATTTTCAATATTAAAGGAGATGAAGCAATATTCGGCCGTTTAACGGAACAGCATGTGCTTTGTGCGCAACGGGGAAATGGTATTCGTTTGAGTTTCCATTTTTATAATACACAGAATGAGATAGATGAAGTAGTAAGCATCTTAAAAACACTGCAGTAGTCATTACATACTTGTAGTTTTTTACAGGACTAATTTTTAGACACTTGTTAATTGTTGCCAAAATATTGTCAATTTCATAAAAGTGACTTTAATCATTGTAAATGAGTAACTTAAAATAGTAGTTTTGTCGTATATTTTAAAAACACATTATCATGGCAATCGCAAAACAATTTTTAAAGACGAAACCTGTTTGTAAAGTAACTTTTACAGTACCTGCAGAAGAGGCAAAAAAAGTGGCTGTAGTAGGAGATTTCAACAATTGGAACCCTAAAGGCAGTACTTTAAAAAAATTAAAGAACGGAACTTTCAAAGGAACTTTTGATCTTCCAAAAGAAAATAGCTACGAGTTTAAATATATCGTAGATGGTGAGTTTGTTAACGAAGCCGAGGCAGATCGTTACCAATGGAACGACTTTGCTGGTTCTGAGAACGCTGTTCTAGAATTATAGTCGGTTTAGAAATTAGAAAGAAGTAATTATAGGCATAGGAATTTCTTATGCCTATTTTATTTTGTACTAGTTTCTAGAAACTACTCCACTACGGAGACCCCTTTCCAAAAAGCTACACGTCCCTTAATTCCTTTGGCCAATTCACTTACCTCAGGGTAATACCAAGCAGCATCCGGATTTTCTTTTCCGTTTACATTTAAGGTGTAGTAAGATGCCTGTCCTTTCCAAGGGCACCTGGTATGTGTCCGGCTGGTTTTAAAATATTCTTTGTTGATACTTTCCTTCGGAAAATAGTGGTTGTTTTCTACCATTACCGTTTCATTACTTTCCGCAATTACCACGTCGTTCCAAATCGCTTTCATAGTCGTTTGTTTAAACTGATTTTGTAAATAGATAATTCTTGTAATAGTGTTTTTTGTCGCTAAACTTTTCTAACACTTTCAAGCCCGACTGCTCCGCCAACCAATACACGGTTTTGTCATCGTATTTTTGTGATATTTCTGTGTGAATGGTTTCAAAGGCATCAAAATTGATGTCCAACCCTAGTTTTTCTATGCGGACTTGCTGCGGAGACTGGGCTACTAAATAGCTTTTTGCTGTGCCGCTTTCTGCATCATAAACTTCCCAATGAGTAAAATTGTTCACCTCAAAGTTAGCAGTTAGTTCTTTGTTGATTCGTACGAGAAGGTTTTTATTAAAACGTTCTGTGATTCCGGTAGGGTCATTGTAGGCATCCAAAATGGTCTGCGGATTCTTTTTCTGGTCAAATCCAATGAATAGTAAATCATGTGACTGCATATACGCTTGAATCTGTGAGAGGAATTCAATCGCTTTATCATGTAACAAGTTCCCAATATTAGAGCCCAAAAACAGAATTACTTTTCGTTCCTCTGAAGAAAAATTCAGTTTCTTAAGTGTTTCAAAATAAGTGCCCTGCAGTGGCTCGATTTGGAGCGCTGGAATTTCCTGTTTTAAGTTGGCTTGAAGGGAGTCTAGCGCATTCTGACTAATATCAATGGGACGAAACGTAAAGTTAAGGTTTCTGGCTATAAAATGATGTAAAAGAATCTTCGTCTTTTTGCCGTCGCCTGCCCCCATCTCTATCAAATGAAAAGGTTTTTCGCTATTACCAAATAGACTGGCAAGTTGCTCCTTGTAGGTTTCCAAGATGTTGAATTCCGTATCGGTGAGATAGTATTCCGGCATGTTCATGATATCCTGGAACAGCTTGTCGCCAACTTTGTCATAGATGTATTTAGATGATAAGTACTTAGGAGACGCGGTAAGACCTTCGTATACTTCCCGTTTAAACGGAGTGTTCAACTTCTGAGTTAAATTTTTGTGCATGTAGTATGGGTCGTAATTATTTGGCCAATCGTAGTCCGGTAAATTGCCATCTTAAATCGGTCTGAAAAAAGTTGCGATAGGTAGGTCTCGTGTGTTTGTTTGATGTAGCAACGGAGCTGCCGCGTAGTACTTTTTGGTTTACCATAAATTTGCCGTTATATTCTCCTAGGGCACCGTCGGCCTTTTTGTAGTTTGGGTAGGGTAGGTAGGCGCTTTCCGTCCATTCCCAACGTTCGCCCCAATGCAACAGATGTTGCGCTGCCTCCCATTCGAATTCTGTTGGTAGGCGACACCCTTTCCATTGCGCATAAGCAAAGGCCTCAAAATAAGAAATATGGGTTACCGGTGTGTCCGGTGCTATCTTTTGAAGTCCCTTCAAGGTGTAATGATGCCAAACCCCATCAATGTTATGCCAATACAACGGAGCGGAAATTTGCTCCCTGTTTACCCAATCCCAACCTTCCGCATGCCATAGATCAAATCTTTGGTAGCCATCTGCTTTTATAAACGCCATAAATTCTGCATTGGTGACAAGGGTGTTGGAGATGGAATAGTCATGTAAATACACTTTGTGCCGTCCCAGTTCATTATCGTAGCAGAAATTGGTATTATTATGTCCTATATCATAGATACCCTCCTCCATATGAAACCATTCCTTATTGGAAGATTCAGCTTGGTGTTCTTTGAAATTAAGGGAATAGTTGGGTAACAACGGATTGTTTCCTAAGATGTACTTAATGTCCGTCAACAATAATTCTTGATGTTGTTTTTCGTGATGAATACCAATTTCCAATACAGCATCTAGTTCATTGTTTTCCACAGATGTCAATAATTCCTTTATAGCTGCGGTAACATGTTGTCGGTATGCATATACCTCCTTGACCGAAGGTCTGGATAAGTTGCCACGGTCTGCACGTACAACGCGTTTACCCAACGTTTCATAATAGCTGTTGAAGACAAAGGAAAAATCTTCATTAAAAACTGTATAATCTGGCTTGTATTTTTTTAAGATAAATTCCTCAAAGAACCAGGTGGTGTGGCCTAAATGCCATTTCGGCGGAGATACATCTATAATGGGTTGCACTACATAATCTTCTGTTTCTAAAGGTTTGCAAAGGGTTTCTGTATATCCTCGGGTTTCTATGAAGAAATCCAAAAGCGAATCGGTAAGAATCATAAAAACAATTTTTAATAAAGATAAAGAAAAGATATAAGGCTCTTTTGCCTCAAAAAGTTAAGATATTGCAATTATTGTCATGTTAGGGCAGAGTAATGTTGGAGGAAAGCTAACTTTCCAGTGTTTTCTGTATTTTTATTAAATATATCCTTGAGAATAGCACCAGCTTTAAAAGCGGTTTAGGACGAATATTTGGATATAGCGATGTTGGCATCATCTAGTTGCGCGGCTTTGGTACATAGGACTCATTATATATGGTTTTCCTGCCGTTGCAACTGCTAGTTATATAGGGTTATTCTTGTGACCTTTTCAATTGTGTTATTGGTATAATTAAACTGCCACTGCTGCTTTTATATGCGGATGCGGATTATAATCCATTAAAGTAAAATCTTCAAATTTGAAACTAAAAATATCCTTAACCTCTGGATTGATGCTCATTTTTGGTAAGGGTCTCAACTCTCGTGACAACTGTAATTCTACTTGTTCCATGTGGTTGTCGTAGATATGCGCATCTCCAAACGTATGAATAAAATCTCCTACCTCATAGCCACATACTTGTGCCATCATCATGGTAAATAAAGCATACGATGCTATGTTGAACGGGACGCCTAAAAAGATATCCGCGCTGCGCTGGTATAGTTGACAGCTCAACTTATTATCCGCTACATAAAATTGAAAGAACGCATGGCATGGTGGTAGGGCTGCTTTATTGTTTGTTACATTTTCCGCAAATGATTTTGAAGTGTCCGGTAAAACACTTGGGTTCCAGGCCGAGACCAACATCCTTCTACTATTCGGATTGGTTTTTAAAGTATGTACGACCTCTTTAATCTGGTCTATCTCGTCATCGTTCCAATTACGCCATTGTTTACCGTAAACAGGACCTAGGTCGCCTTTTTCGTCGGCCCATTCGTTCCAGATACGCACCCCATTTTCCTTTAAATAGGCAATATTGGTATCGCCTTTTAAAAACCAAAGGAGTTCGTAAATAATGGATTTCAAATGTAGTTTTTTGGTTGTTACCATAGGAAATCCCTCGTTAAGATCAAAGCGCATTTGATAGCCGAAAACACTTTTGGTGCCTGTTCCCGTTCTGTCTCCTTTTTGATTCCCTTCGGTTAAAACATGTTTTAATAAATCGTGGTATTGTTTCATAAGGCAAACGTTACCCCTAAAGGGATATTTGATATGGATTGTTTAGAACGTAAAGTTAAAAAATCACGCTCAATTCTATTTCAAGGAAAAACTAAAACATATCAATATTTATTAACGGTTAAGCAAGCGTTCTCAATTGGTCTGTTACCCCAAAATCATTCCAGCTATAGTGGCAGACAATAAAGAGGCCAACGAACCTCCTAAAACGGCTTTCATGCCAAATTCGGATAGGGTTTTTCGTTGCCCTGGTGCTAAAGAACCAATTCCACCAATCTGAATGCCTATGGATGCAAAGTTGGCAAAGCCACAAAGCATATAGGTCGCCATGATAATGGACTTGTTATATTTTAAATGTGGTAAACTAGCCATATCCTTTAATTCCGCCAGTTGGATGTATCCTACAAATTCACTTGCTGCTAATTTTATTCCCAGTAGCTGCCCCATAAGCATAACATCTTCTTTGGCAACACCGATTAGCCACATGAGCGGCGCAAATACAGTCCCCAAAATAGCTTCCAATGAAAAACGTTGATACGCCGTATTTTCGGCAATCCAATCGTTGAGGTTAGTCAAGTCTCCGGTCCATTCCAATATGCCGTTGATCATTGCAATAATGGCGACAAAGACCAATAACATGGCGCCAACATTAACGGCAAGTTTTAAACCTTCCGTAGTACCATTGGCTATGGCATCCAAAATATTAGAGCCTATTTTTTCTGAGGAAACACTTACATCCGTATTTACGCTTTCCGTTTGTGGATATAGCATTTTAGAGATAACAATTGCTCCAGGAGCGGCCATTACGGATGCGGCCAGAAGATGTTTTGCAAAGAGAAGTTGAAGCGCCTCGTCCGCTCCTCCTAAAAACCCAATGTAGGCTGCCAAAACCGCTCCGGCAACTGTGGCCATACCACCAATCATTACCAGAAGAATTTCAGATTTGGTCATCTTTTCCAAATAAGCCTTTATCAACAAAGGAGCTTCGGTCTGACCTAAAAATATGTTCCCGGCAACACTTAGACTTTCTGCCCCTGAAATACCCAAACTTTTAGACAATAACCAAGCTAACGCTTTTACTACTTTTTGTATCACGCCCAAATAAAATAATAAGGAAGTTAGTGCTGAAAAGAAAATGATGGTGGGCAAAACCTGAAAGGCAAAGATATAACCAAAAGTACCTGTGTCAACTACGAGTCCTTCGAACAAAAACTTGCTTCCTGCTCTTGTGAATTCTAAAATACTCACAAAAATTTTTCCTATCTGCTCAA
This sequence comes from uncultured Maribacter sp., assembly GCA_964620945.1. Lineage (GTDB taxonomy): Bacteria > Bacteroidota > Bacteroidia > Flavobacteriales > Flavobacteriaceae > Maribacter. Next base: position 18,154 of record CAZUIE010000017.1, on the reverse strand, counting down.
AAATCAATTGAATAAACGGGACTTTTAATACGCCTATGGCGATTATGAGCTGCAGGGATAGGCCTACGGCAACAGTTCTCCAGTTGATGGCCTTACGATTGGAACTGAATAAAAAAGCCAAGATTAGAAGAGATAGCATTCCGAGTACACCACGCCAAAGACTGCTGACGGAAAATCCTTCATTCGGTACTACATCCGAGTTGTTAGCGGAAACGTCGTTTATGATTGTCGTGTCCAAAACGGTCCCGGCAGTCTCATTAAAACCTGGAGTTTGTGCAAAAAATGTAAAGGAAAACAATATAAAAAGATACAGTAACCAGGTACTTTTCTTCATGTGAAGGGATTTAATTTTAATTCCGCTTGGATATTTCGTCCCTCAGTTTGGCTGCCTTTTCGTAGTCTTCGTTTGCAACTGCTTTTGTCAGTTCTTTCTCCAGTTCGTCAATAGTAAGCTCGGTATAGCCATCAGAGGCTCCCGATTGTATGTGAACAGTTTCTCCTTCTTGAAGGATTTCGTCAACCATGATGCTATCTCCGCTAGATTCATCGGACTCCTTCTCTTTTGACGAGAACTTTAGAAAAATACCTGCTTTGTCCAATATGTTCTTATAGGTAAAAATGGGTGCGTTAAACCGCAAAGCAAGGGCAATAGCATCACTTGTGCGTGCGTCGATTATTTCTTCTATACCATCCCGCTCGCAAATGATACTGGAATAAAAAACGCCATCTACCAATTTGTGAATAATTACTTGTTTGACCACGATATCAAAACGATCCGAGAAGTTTTTAAAAAGATCATGAGTCAACGGTCGTGGTGGCTTTATTTCTTTCTCTAATGCAATGGCAATAGATTGCGCCTCAAAAGCACCTATTACAATAGGTAATTTACGATCTCCTTCAACTTCATTCAATATAAGGGCATATGCGCCATTTTGTGTCTGGCTGTAGGAAATCCCTTTTATTTTTAAACGGACTAAACTCATAATATTTTTAATAAAAAAAAGGCTGTTCAAATACTTGGGATGCCAACTATTTGAACAGCCCTTTGAGGGCACAAATTAACAAAAATTAAGCGTTTTGGGCTTTAAAATCCTTTAATTTTTCTATCAATTGCGGTACTACTTCAAACGCATCGCCTACGATTCCATAATCAGCCGCCTTAAAAAACGGTGCTTCCGGGTCTGTATTGATAACCACTTTTGTTTTTGAGGAACTAACACCTGCCAAATGCTGAATGGCTCCTGAAATTCCAATGGCGATATATAGATTACTGGCAACAGGTTTCCCGGTTTGTCCCACATGTTCTCCATGAGGTCTCCAGCCTAAATCCGAAACCGGTTTTGAGCAAGCGGTGGCTGCGCCAAGTACATCTGCCAACTCTTCTACCATTCCCCAGTTTTCAGGACCCTTAAGTCCCCTCCCGGCGGACACCACGATATCTGCATCGGCGATGGTAGCCTTGCCGATTACTTTATCGATTTCCACTGATTTTGTAGCAAAGGTCGCATCTTCCGTAGTAACGGAAAAGTCTTCTACAGCGACAGTTGTTTTATTTTCAATTGCACCAAATGCGTTGTTGGATACGCCAATTACTTTATGATCTGTATGAATTTGGGTATGTGCAAACCCCTTGTTGCTAAAAGCGGAACGTTTCACAGTAAAAGGGGATGTGGATTCTGGTGCTGCGACCACATTGGGAACATATCCTGCGTTTAATGATGCTGCCAATAATGGCGCCATGTACTTCGTGTCTGCGCTGGAACTAACAATCACCGTAGTTGCCGATTCTTGTTTGGCAGCCTGCATCATTGCCTGGGCATATCCTTTGGCGTTAAATGTTTTCAGGGAATCGTCCGCTATGTGCAAGACTTTAGTGATTCCGTAGTCTCCCAATACTTCATTTTCGGTCACATTAAAGGAAACTGCCGTTGCGGTAGTTCCCAGTTGCTTGGCTACTTCGGCAGCATACGACGCTACTTCAAAAGCACTTTTTTTAAATTTTCCGTTTTCAGATTCTGTATATACTAATACTGACATATTTCTAATTTTTTAGGGTGAAGCAAAAATCGATATTCTATTAAATTGCTTTTGCTTCATTATGAAGCAGATCAACCAATTCATCTACCGTCTCTACAAGTTTCACAGCTCCTTTGGGTGCTGGTTTGTCAAACGATACATCTTCTGTTGTTTTTGTAGCGGGCAAAGGTTCTACGACAGTTAACTTTTTCTGGCGTGCCTGCATGATGCCGCGCATGTTTGGGATGCGTAAATCGCTCTCCTCAACAAGTCCTTTTTGGCCTCCGATCACCAATGGCAGACTAGTGCTCAGTTTTTCTTTTCCTCCGTCAATTTCTCGTATGGCGGTTGCAGAACTTCCATCAATATCCAAACTTATACACGTGTTTACAAAGTTCATACCTAAAAACGTAGCAATCATACCCGGTACCATACCACCGTTGTAGTCTATGGATTCCCTTCCGCATATGACTAAATCGTAATCGCCGTTTTTAATGACTTCCGAAAGTTGCTTTGCCACAAAAAAGCCGTCTACGGGTTCCGCGTCTACACGTATAGCCTCGTCCGCACCAATAGCAAGTGCTTTTCTCATTGTTGGTTCCACACTTGGACCTCCAACCGTTGCTACATGTACCGAAGCACCCTGTTTTTCCTTGAACCACATGGCTCTCGTTAAGCCAAATTCATCGTTTGGATTTATCACAAATTGAACGCCGTTAGTGTCGAATTTTGTACCACCGTCGGTGAAGTTTATTTTTGATGTCGTGTCCGGAACATTACTTATACAGACTAATATTTTCATTTGTAAATTACGTTTAAAATGAGAAGCACGAAGATAATCATTAATTTTGAAATTTACTATGCATGCATAGTAAATTTTATAAGTTTTTTGAATCCCTCGAGTGATAGTTTGACATATTATTTGCTACTTTTGTTTCCTTCTAAGGGAAACCTTTTAGCGTTTAAAATTTAAGCAAATGAAAACCTTACAGTTTAGAGAAGCTATTGCCGAAGCGATGTCCGAGGAAATGCGCAAGGATGAGTCCATTTACCTTATGGGCGAAGAAGTTGCAGAATATAATGGAGCTTACAAGGCCTCAAAGGGAATGTTGGACGAATTTGGTGCAAAGCGTGTTATTGATACGCCAATATCCGAACTAGGTTTTGCAGGAATAGGTGTCGGCTCTACAATGACAGGTAACAGACCGATTATTGAATTTATGACCTTTAATTTTGCCATGGTCGGTATTGATCAAATTGTGAACAATGCCGCAAAGATACGTCAGATGTCAGGTGGGCAGTTTCCTTGTCCCATAGTATTTAGGGGTCCTACGGCTTCTGCCGGGCAACTTGGAGCTACACACTCTCAAGCATTCGAAAGTTGGTATGCCAATTGTCCTGGATTAAAGGTTATCGTGCCTTCCAATCCTGCGGATGCTAAAGGATTATTGAAAGCCGCAATCCGTGATGATGACCCCGTTATTTTTATGGAGTCTGAGCAAATGTATGGAGACAAGGGAGAAGTTCCTGAAGGAGAATACACCATACCCATTGGTGTTGCGGATATTCGAAGGGAGGGTTCAGATGTTACTATCGTATCCTTTGGAAAAATAATCAAGGATGCAGATAAAGCTGCCGATGAGTTAGAGAAAGAAGGTATTAGTTGTGAGATTATTGATCTACGTACAATTAAGCCTTTAGATTATGAAGCAGTACTCACATCGGTGAAAAAGACGAATCGTTTAGTGATTTTAGAGGAGGCTTGGCCATTTGGTAATGTAGCAACCGAGATTACATACCACGTACAGGCGCACGCATTTGATTATTTGGATGCTCCAATTGTAAAAATAAATACGGCCGACACCCCAGCACCCTATTCTCCAGTGTTATTGGAAGAGTGGTTGCCCAACCATGAGGATGTAGTGAAGGCAGTTAAAAAAGTAATGTACAAATAAGATCCTATTTTTGTAAAGTATCTTAGCTTCGTCGACCAAAGGTCGAGGAAGCTTTTTTTGTTTGGAATGCTAGTTGTTCCATAGTTCCCGGAGAATATAAGTAATGAGACACATCTGTATCTTTTTTTTGTTTTTCTGCTGTGTTTGGCTAAGTGCCCAGACTAAGGTGGGTGGTATAGTTGTAGATGAGGCAGGAGCCCCTGTAGCGTTTGCCAATATACTTTTTAAAAATTCTACGGAGGGTACCATTACCAATGATAACGGAAGATTTTATATGGAATCTGATAATGTGCACGACATATTGCAGGTTTCGTTCATTGGATTTGAAAATCAAGAGATTTTATTGGAGAATAAGGTTAACTACGACATGGTGATAACCTTGGTCGAAGCGACTGAACAATTGAATGAAGTAATCTTGATTTCAGGGACACAATCCAAAAAGAATAACCCTGCGGTAGAAATCCTTAAGAAAATATGGGCCAAGAAGCGTCAGAACGGAGTGCGGCAATTTAATCAATATGCTTTTGATAAGTACGAAAAGGTAGAGTTTGACTTGAATACTATCGATAGTTCCTTAATAAAGAGCAAGGTATTTAAGGGTTTGGAATTTGTCTTTCAAGATTTGGATACATCAAGGATAACGGGCAAGACCTATTTACCTATTTTTTTAAATGAAACTTTTTCTAAGGTAAAAGGTGATAACTTATTAAAAGAGGAGAAAGAAGAGGTTCTTGGAAATAAGAATTCAGGTTTTGAAAATAACCAGGCGATTATTGCCTTTGTAAAAGATCTGTACCAGAGCTATGACATTTATGATAACTATCTTAAGTTTTTCTCTAAAAGTTTTACGAGTCCTTTATCCAGAACCGGTGTAGATACCTATAATTATGCTTTGCGCGATAGTGCATATATTGATAATAAATGGTGTTATAATATCGTCTATTATCCTCGTAGAAAAAATGAGCTTACGTTTAAAGGTGATTTTTGGGTCAATGATTCTACCTGGGCAATCAAGAACATTAATTTGCAGGTGACCAAAAGTGCCAACATAAATTGGGTGAAAGAAATTTATATTGAGCAGGATTTTGATGTCGTAAACGATTCTGTTTTTCTTTTGAAGCGGGACTATATGCTTAGCGACTTTAGTTTTCGAAAGAAGGAAGAATCCAGAGGGTTATATGGAAAGCGCACTACCGTTTATGATAACTTTGAATTCGATAACCCCTTGCCAAAGGAGTTTTACAGGAAATCCAAAAACATTATAGATCCCGATGCGATGATTACAGACGATGCCTTCTGGCAGAAGAATCGGCTGGAAGAGTTGAATAAGGACGAGTCTGGAATTTATACACTTTTGGACACCTTAAAAACAGTGCCAAAATTCAAGTCCTATTACAATATAGTAAGCATTTTGGGTTCTGGGTACGTGGAAATAGACAAATGGAATCTAGATATCGGTAATGTATATGACCTAGTGGGTTTCAATGAGGCCGAAGGACCAAGGCTTCGTCTTGGGGCCAGAACCTTCTTTGGGCAAAACGACCCTTGGCGTATCGAGGGCTATGCCGCCTATGGATTTACGGATAAGAAAGTAAAACATGGTATTTCTGGAAAGTTTCTTTTGGATAGAGCAAGTAGACTAATTGTTTCTGGAGGTTTTAGGAGGGATATTGAACAAATGGGCGTGAGCCTTACAGCTACCAATGATGTTTTGGGAAGAAGCATCGCATCCTCGGCTTTGTTGACCGTAGGACAAAATAATAGATTAACAAACATCAATCTAAGTGCATTTAATGTTGAAATTGAGCCAATTACAAATTTCAGAATTCAAGTAGGTAGTACCTTTAGAACCTTGAGTTCCGCTTTGCCCAATGATTTTAGTCTTGATTATGTAGATACTGAATCTCCTACGGGTATTTCCTCCAAGGTGAGACAATTAGATTTTAATACTATCCTTATTTACACTCCGGGAAAGCAGTCTATTGGTTATGGTGTCGAGCGCAGGGAGATTAATGACCGCTACAGTACCTTGTTGCTAAACTTAACAAAAGGTACTAATGGTTTTTTGGATAGCGATTTTAATTACACCAAACTTCAGTTTTCGTATACAAGACCTTGGCAACTTGGGGCTTTCGGAAGGTTAAGGAGTACGGTAGAGCTTGGAAAGACCTTTGGAGAAGTGCCCTTGGGATTATTAAGCGTAGTGCCAGGGAACCAAACGTTTTTCACCAATTACGGTACTTTTCCCAATTTAGATTTTTATGAATTTGTTACGGATACCTATGCTTCTATGCATTTGGAACATAACTTTAATGGAAGACTTTTTTCAAGGATTCCATTTTTGCGAACTTTAAACCTTAGGGAAATAATTGGGCTTAGGGGCGTATGGGGAGAATTATCCGATGCTAATAGACTTTTGAGCTCGCCTGCAGCTATCAATACGCCTTTACGGGCACCGTCTGAAAAGATTTATTACGAGTACTCTGTAGGCGTTGGTAATATCTTTAAAATTTTTAGGGTCGATTTTAATTTTAGAGGTAATTATTTGGATAATCCTGATGCACGTGCTTTTGGGGTTACGGGTACTTTTGGGTTCAGTTTTTAAACTTCTGATAAATGAAACAATTTAGAATGCTAAACCCCGTTAAATTTTTAGTAAGGACTAAATAAATAATGTAAGATATGAGTGAAAATAACGAGGTAACGTTCGATGTATTAATTGAAATCCCAAAGGGTAGTCGAAATAAGTACGAATATGATTTTGCCTTACATAAAATTAGATTTGACAGGACTTTGTTTTCTTCCATGATGTACCCTGGTGATTATGGTTTTATACCGGAGACCTTGGCTTTGGATAAGGATCCATTAGACGTTTTAGTGATGTGCACGGAACCAACATACCCTATGGTTGTGGTTGAGGTGAAACCAATTGGGGTTTTTTATATGGAAGACGAAAAGGGGCCTGATGAAAAAATAATTTGTGTTCCGGTTTCCGACCCCATCTGGAATCAGAAGAATGATTTGGATGATATAAACCCGCATAGAAAAAAGGAAATAGAACACTTCTTTCAAGTGTATAAAGACTTGGAAAAAAAGAAAGTCGATGTTGGTGGTTGGGGCAATGTTGATGAAGCCATAAGAATTTACCACGAGTGTGTTCAACGTTACGAGGATAGCGAACATAAAAAGAAACGCACCTTCACGATTTAAAATACAAATTCTTAGTTTATGGCCGCCTTGATTAATACATTATTAATATAAAGGCGGTTTTTTTTATTCTATTTTACTACTTTAGCACCCGTTAAAAAAAACTAAAAACAACTAAACAAAATGGAATTAGTAATTCAATTATTACCAGTATTTGGAGTCGTAGCGCTGCTTTTCGTGTTTGTGAAAAACATGTGGGTCTCCAAGCAAGAAGTCGGGGACGCTAAAATGGCAAGAATAGCCAAGAATATTGCCGATGGGGCAATGTCTTTCTTAAAAGCTGAATATAAAATATTATCAATCTTTGTTATAGCCGTTGCGATTCTTCTTTTCTTCAAAGGAAGTAATGAAGTTGGCTCTCATGGTATGGTGGCTGTCTCTTTTATCGTAGGAGCTATTTGTTCTGCTTTAGCAGGTTTTATCGGAATGAAGGTTGCCACGAAAGCGAACGTCAGAACCACCCAAGCTGCCAAAACTTCTTTAGGTAAAGCGTTAGAAGTTGCGTTTGCTGGTGGTGCCGTTATGGGATTGGGCGTTGTTGGCTTAGGCGTATTGGGACTTAGTGTCCTGTTTATGGTATACCAGTCTGTATGGCCTGGTGCAGAAAACTTAGGATTAGTACTTAATGTACTTTCAGGTTTTTCTTTAGGTGCATCTTCTATTGCGCTTTTTGCCAGAGTAGGCGGAGGTATTTACACCAAAGCCGCCGATGTTGGTGCAGATTTGGTAGGAAAGGTGGAAGCTGGTATTCCAGAGGATCATCCATTGAATCCTGCTACGATTGCAGATAACGTAGGTGATAATGTTGGAGATGTTGCGGGGATGGGTGCAGATTTATTTGAATCCTATGTAGGTTCTATTATTGGTACCATGGTGTTGGGCGCATTTATTATTACACCTGATTTTGCAGGTTTAGGTGCTGTGTATCTTCCATTGGTTTTAGCAGCTGTAGGAATAATTATGTCTATCATAGGAACCTTCTTTGTAAAAGTAAAAGATGGCGGCAATCCGCAAACAGCTTTGAATATAGGCGAGTTCGGTTCTGCAGGTTTAATGGTTGTAGCTTCTTACTTTATCATTACTGCTTTAATTCCAGAATCTATAGATGGTTTACCAATGGGTGCAATGGGAATTTTTTATGCAACACTCGCTGGGCTTATTGCTGGTTTAGGTGTTGGAAAAATTACGGAGTACTACACAGGTACGGGTACAAAACCAGTTAATTCAATTGTTGCGCAATCTGAAACAGGTGCAGCAACAAATATTATCGCTGGATTGGGTGTTGGTATGATGTCAACGATGATACCTATCCTGTTAATAGCCGCTGCAATTATTATTTCTCATCATTTTGCCGGTTTATACGGTATCGCAATTGCTGCGGTGGGTATGTTGGCAAATACAGGAATTCAACTAGCTGTTGATGCATACGGGCCTATTTCAGATAATGCAGGTGGTATTGCCGAAATGGCAGAGTGTGATCCGGAAGTACGTGAGCGAACAGATAAATTGGATGCCGTAGGTAATACAACTGCTGCAATAGGTAAAGGTTTTGCCATTGCCTCCGCGGCATTGACTGCATTGGCTTTATTCTCAGCTTTTATGAAAGTAGCGAATGTAAGTTCTATTGACGTATCTCAGCCTAAGATTATGGCAGGTTTATTAGTAGGAGCAATGCTACCCTTTGTATTCTCTGCACTATCTATGAACGCGGTTGGTCGTGCAGCCATGGCCATGATTGAAGAAGTACGTCGCCAGTTTAGGGATATCCCACAATTAAAGGCAGCCTTGGAAGTAATGAGAGCTGTAGATTCGGATATGTCCAAAGCTACGCCTGCCCAAAGAGAAATCTTTGATGCTGCCGATGGTTATGCGGAATATGATAAGTGTGTAGATATATCTACCAAAGCGTCGATACGGGAAATGGTATTGCCTGGTCTTTTGGCTATTGTTGTTCCTGTTGCAATCGGATTTATTGGTGGAGCTGAAATGCTTGGTGGATTATTGGCCGGTGTAACTTCTGCGGGAGTACTAATGGCTATTTTCCAATCCAATGCAGGTGGTGCTTGGGATAACGCTAAGAAAATGATAGAGTCCGACGGACGCAAAGGAACCGATGCACATAAAGCTGCCGTAGTAGGTGATACTGTTGGGGATCCATTTAAAGATACTTCGGGACCTTCATTAAATATCTTATTGAAATTAATGTCTGTTGTTGCCTTGGTTATTGCACCGAGTATCGCAATGAGTAGTGATACGATGACGGCTTATAATGAATCAAAAGTTACCACCGAGGTTGTTTCTGCTCAAATAGAGCGAAGTGTTGAGGTAAGTTTGAGCAATAATGACGATGGCACATCAAAAGCTGTAGTGACCACTACAGTTTTAGAAAATGGTGAAACATCTGTTTCAGAACAAGTTTTTGAAGGAACGGAAGAAGAAGTGAAAGCTAAAATAGTTGCTTTTAATACTACTTCTAAAGACGTTAAAGTCGAAATAGAAAACATTGCTAAAGAGGTAAAAAAAGAGATGAATTAAACTCGTTTCTTATCATTTCAAAAAGGCTCCTCATACAGTGTATGAGGAGCCTTTTTTAATTTAAATGTCCTATTAATCTTAAGATGGTGCTGATTATGGTGTAAAAAAGATATTGACGATACTCTACTCCACATGGGCTATTGTTAAAGAATATCCGAAACAAATTAAGGCTATCTATTTAAGATGCGTGCATGACGCTAAAAGAATAAACCGCGTAAAGGAATTGTCCGTGGATTTAAAGAAACGCCATTCTTATCGGTAGATGAAACAGATGAAGCATAATGCATGCGAGGGAGAAAGTTTTTATTTAGTGTTTTAGTTCCCTAAAACAATCCGTGTATTTCTGCATCTATTCTATTGATAACATTTCCTAAATCTTCTGGATTATCCACAAAATCGAGCTCATCAACATCTATAACAAGTAGGTTTCCTTTTTCGTAGCCGTGTACCCATGCTTCGTAACGCTCGTTCAATCTACTTAAATAGTCTATTGAAATGGTGTTTTCGTAATCCCTGCCACGTTTATGAATCTGTTTAACTAGATTAGGGATAGAGCTTCTCAGGTAAATCAATAATTCTGGCGGTTCCACTAAACTTTCCATCAATTCGAACAAACTGGAATAATTTTTAAAATCCCTATTCGTCATTAGACCCATAGCATGCAAATTCGGCGCAAAAATATGAGCATCCTCGTAGATTGTCCGATCTTGGATAACACTTTTGCCACTTTCGCGTATCTGTAGGATTTGACGGTACCGGCTATTTAAAAAATAAATTTGGAGGTTAAAGCTCCACCGTTCCATTTGATTGTAAAAATCATCTAGATATGGATTGTCTACAACTTCTTCCAAATGCGCCTCCCATTTATAATGTTTAGCTAGTAATTTGGTTAGGGTAGTTTTTCCTGCCCCTATATTTCCGGCAACGGCAATATGCATTTGTGTTCTGTTTAATGGTTAGCTATTGTGAAAAGCTGTGCCGCGCAATATACGAAGGAATTTAGGTCTGTGAAAAAATAAAGGATGAAATGCAATTAATATATATCTCGATAAACTAGAGAAAAGGAAAGAGGAATAATTTTTAGAACCTAACTATTTTCATACTTTTGTATTTTAATAAAGAGGAAGGATTTGACTGATTGCAACCTCAATAAAAATGCTAAAGCAGTTTATTCCAAAATGAAATTCGGAATCTTCCTTAGGGAATGTACACTACTTTTATCCCGTCAAATCCTTCATAAAACTAAATTTTATAATGGCGTATTTATTTACATCGGAATCGGTTAGTGAAGGACACCCGGATAAAGTGGCAGACCAGATAAGTGATGCTCTTTTAGATTATTTTTTGGCCTTTGACCAAGAAAGTAAAGTAGCTTGTGAAACCTTGGTCACTACTGGACAGGTGGTTCTGGCCGGAGAAGTTAAGAGCGATACCTATTTAGATGTGCAGACCATAGCAAGGGATGTCATTAATACAATAGGGTATACAAAAGGCGAGTATCAATTTAGCGGTGATTCCTGTGGTGTCATCTCTTTGATTCACGAGCAGTCCCAAGAAATTAATCAAGGTGTTGACCGCGGCTCCAAAGAAGAACAAGGAGCGGGCGACCAAGGAATGATGTTTGGATATGCAACAAAGGAGACAGAAAACTATATGCCTTTGGCACTCGATATATCGCATAAGCTGTTATTTGTATTAGCTGAATTGCGAAGAGAAGGAAGAGAAATTAATTACCTAAGACCGGATGCCAAGGCCCAAGTAACCATTGAATATTCCGATGATAATGTGCCCCAACGTATAGATACTATTGTCGTATCAACACAGCACGATGCTTTTGATAGTGATGACGAAAAGATGTTGGCAAAAATAAAGTCGGATATTATTTCTATTCTAATTCCAAGGGTAAAAGACCAATTGCCAGAAAATATACAGTTGCTTTTTGATGACCAAATAACCTATCATATTAATCCTACGGGAAAATTTGTTATTGGCGGTCCACATGGGGATACTGGGCTTACAGGTAGAAAAATAATTGTAGATACCTATGGTGGAAAAGGAGCACACGGTGGTGGAGCTTTTAGCGGAAAAGACCCAAGTAAGGTGGATCGTAGTGCGGCCTATGCCGCTAGACACGCTGCCAAGAATTTAATTGCTGCAGGGGTAGCTGATGAAATCTTGGTTCAAGTTAGTTATGCTATCGGAGTGGTAGAGCCTACCTCTATCTATGTAGACACCTATGGTACTTCCAATGTAGATTTAACTGATGGAGCTATTGCCCAAAAAGTAGCCGCTATATTTGATATGCGTCCTTTTGCAATTGAGGAACGGTTAAAGCTTAGAAATCCCATTTACTTGGAAACCGCTGCTTATGGGCATATGGGTAAAACCCCAAAAACCGTGACTAAGGTGTTTGAATCGCCATATAATGGCAGGGTAGAAAAGGAAGTAGAACTTTTTACCTGGGAGAAATTAGACAAGGTAGCCGAGGTCAAAAAGGCTTTTGGCATATAATTATAAATTGACGAAGACAGATAAAGGGGCTCATATAAGGGCTCCTTTTTTATTTCTTCATATTAGGAATCTTTATTAGCTTTAGAACATAAAATTAAATCCTATGTCTAAGTCGGTTTTCCGTTATGTTATTGTATTACTTACCGTTGTTTTTTCTTTTTCTTGCGCACGGACTACAAAGGTTGTCAAAGATGAAATTTCGGAAACCTATGTTTCCGATAATTATAGTAAACAGGAAGTGCAAATTGAGATGCGTGATGGTGTTTCCTTACATACTACCATTTATTCGCCAAAGGATACCTCACAAAAATATCCGATTATTATGCAGCGCACACCCTATAGTTCAGCGCCCTATGGAGTAGGTAATTTTAAGAAGCAAATAGGCCCAAATATTCACTTAATGCAAGAAGGTAATATTGTTGTGTACCAAGACGTGCGCGGCAGATGGCTTAGCGAGGGGCATTATGAAAATATGCGTGCCTACATTCCCAATAAAACGTCCAATCAAGATGTAGACGAAAGCACGGATACCTATGACACCATAGATTGGCTGGTAAACAATGTGGAAAATAATAATGGTAATGTTGGGGTTTGGGGTATTTCATATCCTGGGTATTACGCTACCTATGCTACAATAGACGCACATCCGGCGCTAAAAGCTTCTTCGCCTCAGGCCAGTATTGGAGATTTTTTCTTTGATGATTTTCACCATAATGGCGCGTATATGTTAAGTTATTTTCGGGCTACCTCACTTTTTGGAACCCCACGGCCTAATGGCGATCAGCCTGTGGATACTGCATGGTATAAGTTGCCAAATTTACCAACTGAAGATCAATACCAATTCTTTTTAGACAAAGGTCCTTTAAAGAACCTAAACTCACTATTTGAGTATGATTTAAAAGATAAAGTTAGTATTGCGCCGGATGGTATGACCGATGATTTTTTCTGGAACGAACTAAAAGAACATCCCAATTATGATGAACTATGGCAAAGTAGGGGATTGATACAGCACCTGGACAAAAGCAAGTCTCATGTGGCGACGATGGTCGTTGGTGGTTGGTTCGACGCCGAAGACTTGTACGGACCTTTAGAGACCTATAAGAATATAGAAAAGAATAGAAATAGCTACAATACCATGGTCTTTGGACCTTGGGACCATGGTCGATGGGCAAGGCGCAATGGAAGAAACTTGGTGGGGAATTATTATTTTGGGGATTCTATTTCCGAATTCTACCAAGAGAAAATAGAGACCAAGTTTTTTAACCATTTTTTGAAAGGCAATGGAGATGCTAACAGTGGATTACCTGAAGCATATGTCTACGACTCTGGCCGTAAGGAATGGAAAGAGTATGATGCCTGGCCCCCAAAAGGGACTCGTAAAATGGATTTCTACCTTTCCGATAATCAGCAATTAACTAAAGAGCAGACAAGCACTGTGGGAATTGAGTTTGTAAGCGATATAAAAAAGCCCGTTCCGTATTCGGAAGACGTTAAAACCGTTTTTACACCGCGTAAATATATGACCGATGACCAGCGGTTCGCCGCACGTCGCCCGGACGTCCTTGTTTTTGAAACCCCTGTTATGGAGGAGGACCTTACCTTGGCCGGTGATATTCTGGCCAAACTAAAAGTTGCTACCACAGGCACCGCTGCCGATTGGATTGTGAAAGTGATAGATGTACACCCTGCAGACGCTGAAACAAATGAAGAAATGCAGCCCCATTTACGAATGAGCAACTACCATCTAATGGTGCGTAGTGAGGTTATGCGCGGTAGGTTCCGCAATAGTTTTTCCAATCCTGAACCCTTTGTGGCCAACGAAAGGACGGAAGTCAATATAAAGTTACAAGATGTGTTCCACACTATCAAAAAAGGTCATAAGTTGCAAATACAAGTGCAAAGCACCTGGTTTCCATTGATCGACTTAAATCCACAAACGTATGTGGATAATATCTTTAAAGCCAATGAAGAAGATTTTAAGACCCAAACACATACGGTGTTTAAGGATAGTAGTTTGGAGTTTACGGTGTTAGAGTAATGGTGCATTTGCCGACGCTGTTCATCGGTTACGAGATAAAGTATTATAGGCTTAGCCAAAACTCTTCGCGCTGGGAACTTACTTTGATATTTCCTGACCTGCAGTTTGGAAAAATTCCCCAAATTAGGATAGTCATGACTGTTTTGCATCAAATAGTTCCGTTGCTATAATTCATCCTTTCTTAAAAATTTCCCTAACGCCCCTGTACAGCAGTAAAACTATCAACCCAGCAATAAGTCCAACAAAAAATTCAACAATAATTCCAGGAATCCCTGGAAAAATATCGTGCAGAAAGTCCAGATTATGCACAAAAATCCCACCGGAAACAAGAAGCAGTGCTATAGTACCAATTACAGTTAGCGCCTTGATTACTTTCGGAAGGGCATTAACAAAAAATTTCCCGATAACATCGGAAATGCTGTTATCCCTGTCATTAAGATTAATCAGCCTAAGGCCAAATTCGTCCATGCGGACTATAAGGGCAACAATACCGTAGACGCCTACGGTGGCCAAAAGTGCTACCACAGATACAACCAAAATTTGCTTGGATAACGGTTCGTTGAGAACCGTTCCCAGTGCAATGATGACAATTTCGATGGACAAAATAAAATCTGTTACAATAGCAGACTTGATTTTTGTCTTCTCCATGGCCAGAATTTCTTCCTTAGTGGGAGGTTCCAAATCTTCCGGGAGTTCTGCGTGCTCATGTGGCACGAAGAATTCGTATATCTTCTCAGCGCCTTCATACGCAAGATATAGTCCTCCAAGAATCAGTATTACCGTTACCGCCCAGGGCAAAAAAGCGCTGAGCAAAAATGCTATTGGAAGAATTATAATTTTGTTAAGAAGAGAACCTTTACTAATTGCCCAAAGTACTGGGAGTTCGCGTTTGGAAACAAAACCAGATGCTTTTTCTGCATTTACCGCTAAATCATCCCCAAGGATACCAGCTGTTTTTTTGGTTGCAATTTTACTCATTGCAGCGACATCGTCCAACAGCGCAGCGACATCATCTAAAATTGCAAAAAATCCAGAGGCCATATGTGTACGTTATGTGTTTTAAAATAGGTTGGATAATGGTATCGGTACAATTGAATAGAAGAAGGTAACCAAAGTGTTTTTAATTGGTGATGTAGATTAGTTCCTTTCCTGTTTTTTACTATCAGGTTTATCGGTATTCAAGTCTTCTATTTTTCTTTGGGCTCTTAGTGCGGCAAGTGTTTTTTCGTCAAATCGTGTTCCATCTACATGCATATCCGCTAAAGGTAATTGTTCTCTACTATTCTTTTTTGTTTTCATTTGTGATATTTTAATAATTTAAAGGTAGCTAATGTTTAGTTTTTTTACTTGTCAAAGGTAGCAAGACTAACAATTTATGCAATTGCATTCTTTTTTATAAAAAATGGCCAAAATTACATTAGCGTATCAGGTTCATTTTTCATCTCAGTATTAATTGCCTTTGGTAAAAAGAAGATGAGATCCGCTAATACAATAGATACCTGAAGTTTAGGCGAATGGCACTATTGTATATCCTACAAAAAAACTAGGATTTTGTGAAATTTTTGAAAAACATTAGGTTTTTAAAAGTTTCTCCCTTTAATTTGTTTCGAATAAAGTTCAAACACGTATTGAATAGTTATCAAGAAAGGTGGAGGGATTAGACCCTTTGAAACCTTAGCAACCCTTTGTTCCATACAAAGAAGGTGCTACATTCTATCTTCAAAACTGAATTTGTTTCAGTGTCTTATAGCTAGACAGAAGAATAGATAACGAAAAACCGATTGCCTTTGGCAATTTTTTCACTTTCTTATAACTTTTTGATTATACCTAACCGCAACGTCGGCTGGCTAGGGTTTGGCTTTTAAATAATTTATTTTAACTATTTAAAAACTAAAAATCATGAGTACACACAAACTGGCAACAAATGCCTTACACGCAGGGCACGACACAAAAACAAACGGCGGCACGCGTGCTGTTCCCATTTATCAAACATCTTCATATGTTTTTAATAACACGGACCACGCCGCAAATCTTTTTTCTTTAGGAGAATTGGGTTTCATTTACACTCGGTTGAACAACCCTACCAACCAAATTTTACAAGACCGTTTAGCCGCTGTGGAAGGTGGTGTAGGCGCGGTAGTTTTTGCTTCGGGAACCGCAGCCATTTCTACGGGATTATTAACGCTTTTAAAGGCGGGAGACCACATTGTAGCATCGAGTAGCCTGTATGGCGGCACCTTTAATTTATTGAATGTGACTTTGCCTAGATTGGGCATTACCACTACGTTCGTAGATGCATCCGAACCAGAAAAATTTGGAGAGGCCGTTCAAGAAAATACACGTGCTTTTTTCGTGGAATCCCTTGGAAACCCAAAACTGGATGTATTGGACTTAAAAGCAATATCCAAACAGGCTAAGGCGGCAAAAGTGCCATTTATCGTAGATAACACGGTAGCTACCCCAAGTTTGTTAAATCCTATTGAACATGGTGCGAATCTGGTGATTCATTCCCTCACAAAATATATTGGTGGGCAAGGAACTTCATTAGGTGGTGCCATCGTTGATGCTGGAACCTTTGATTGGACGAACGGAAAATTTCCAGAATTTACAGAACCCTCTGCAGGCTACCATGGCCTGGTTTATAGCGAAGCTTTGGGAGCTGCCGCATTTACTTTTAAATTAATTTTAGAAGGATTACGGGATTACGGCGGTGCCTTGAGTCCGTTCAATGCCTTTCAGATCATTCAAGGATTGGAAACCTTACCAGTGCGGATTAAGCAGCATAGCGCCAATGCTTTGGAACTGGCGACTTGGTTAGAAGGTAGGGATGAAGTTGCTTGGGTAAATTACCCAGGTTTAAAAAGTAACAAATACTACGATTTGGCTCAGGAATACTTGCCTAAAGGACAGAGTGGCTTGGTCACTTTTGGTATTAAAGGCGGATTTGAAGCGGCAAAACAGTTTACGGACGCTACCGAGATATTTTCTTTGTTGGCCAATATTGGGGATACAAAATCCTTGATTATTCATCCAGCGAGTACTACCCACCAACAGTTAACAGCGGAACAGCAATTGAGCGCGGGCGTAGGTCCAGATCTGATTCGCCTCTCTGTTGGTTTGGAGGATACAGAAGACTTAAAGAACGATTTAGAAAATGCTTTTACCAAAGTTGATAAGGCTATTTTGGTTTAAAAGGTTGAGTACGATCTTATGGAAGATAGTCGAGATATAAACATATCTCGACTATATTTTAAATTATAAAACTTTTTTGAGATAAGAATGTTAAAACGGCTACAGATAAAGAATTTTACGACCATTAACGGCGCAACGCAGGATATTCAACTTTCGTATCAGGTTTTTGGTATGGAACTGCATACGGCACCCATCGTTATGGTCAATCATGCCTTAACGGGAAATTCCAATGTTACTGGACCCGAAGGTTGGTGGTCTACCCTAATTGGCGACAAAAAATGTATCGATACTCAGAAATACACCATCCTTGCCTTCAATATTCCAGGGAACGGACATGATAAATTTGTCATAGAGAACTATAAGGATTTTGTTGCCGGTGATATGGCATCTATCTTTTTGTTGGGGCTGGAGCAGTTGGGCGTAGAAAGATTATTCGCCATCATTGGCGGTTCGCTAGGTGGTGGTATTGCTTGGGAAATGGCGGTATTACGTCCAGATATAACCGAACATCTGATTCCCGTAGCATCCGATTGGAAATCTACGGATTGGTTAATTGCCAACTGTCAAATACAAGAACAATTTTTGGTCAATTCCAAACAGCCGGTACATGATGCAAGGATGCATGCCATGCTGTGCTACCGCACTCCAGAATCTTTTAAGGAACGCTTTAAAAGAAGTACGAATGAAGAACTTCAGGTGT
>CAZUIE010000016.1:28174-34023 GCA_964620945.1 uncultured Maribacter sp. | reverse complement strand
AAGGAACCCGGATATTTTGGGTGGATGTTAAATGCCGATTTTCCATTGTACACAAAAAAAATATTGACACAAATTAAGTTGAGCAAGTTAAATAATAAGCTAGGCTAGATAATTTGCTTCTTTTTTTGCCTACAATTGAATGTTGTGATTGCAGAAAGGTCAACGTGAAGGATAGTGCACAGAAGGACATTATTATGCATATAAAGTAATAATTATAGATGAAGATCATTTGTATAGGCAGGAATTATAGCGATCATATTGAAGAACTCCACAATGAGAAACCTAAGGATCCCGTAGTATTTATAAAGCCGGACTCTGCCGTTTTGCCAAAAGAACAGGATTTTTATATTCCTGAGTTTTCTGATAATATTCATTACGAAGTGGAGGTGTTGGTAAAAATTAAAAAAGTGGGGAAGCATATAAACGAATCCTTCGCCCATACCTATTACGATGAAATTGGTTTGGGAATAGATTTTACGGCAAGGGATTTGCAAGCAACATTAAAAGAAAAGGGATTGCCTTGGGAAAAAGCTAAAGGATTCGATGGTGCCGCAGTTATAGGCAAGTGGCTCCCTAAAACCGAATTTAATGATTTAAACGACCTAAACTTTGAGCTAAAAAAGAACGATGAAATAGTTCAATCGAGTAACACAGGGCTCATGCTTTGGAAAATAGACGAACTCATTGCCTATGTCTCCACCTTTTTTATGTTAAAGAAAGGGGATGTGCTTTTTACAGGCACGCCTGCCGGTGTTGGGAAAGTAGCTGCAAATGATTATCTTTCCGGTAGCTTGGAAAACAAGGAACTTTTTAACTTAAGAATAAAATAATGATTTACAGTCTTGATAAAATTAATGAGATGGCAGAAGGAGATCAGGACTTTATACATTCTGTAGTTTCCGTTTTTCTTGAAGAAGTTCCTGAAGATTTGTTGGCCTTGGAAACTGCGCTGGAAGATAATAACTACCAAAAAGTGTATCAGTTGGCACATAAAATTAAGCCTAACGTAGATTTGTTGGGTATGGAACAGACGCGCGCTGCCGCTTTGGAGATGGAGACACTGGGAAAAAGTGAATCCAATATGGAAGAAATAAAACGGATTTTCCCTTCATTAAAGAATGATATTCATCAGGTCATTTCCGAATTAAAAAACGACTTTGACTGCTAATGACCGCAGAGATAATTACCATTGGTGATGAGATACTTATCGGTCAGATTGTAGACACTAATTCTGCTTTCATCGCTAAGGAACTTAATAAAATTGGGGTAACTGTGTACCAGATAACTTCGGTACAAGATGAGAAAGAGCATATTCTCAGTGCCTTGGCCAAAGCAAAATCAAAGGTTGATATTGTTTTCATTACGGGAGGGCTTGGTCCTACAAAGGATGATATTACCAAACATACCTTTTGCGAATTCTTCAATGATGTTCTCGTCGAGAATAAAAGTGTGTTAGACCACGTCGAATTTCTTTTCGCCAAACATATCTCCACCCCAATATCTGATTTAAATAGAAAACAGGCACTACTGCCCAGTAAGGCAGAAGTGCTTCATAATGCCCATGGTACCGCTCCTGGGATGTGGATTCATGAAGACGATACAACCTTTATCTCCTTACCTGGTGTTCCGTTTGAAATGAAAAATTTAATGAAGGTAGAAGTGTTGCCTAAATTGACGGCATTTTACGAGCGCCCCCATATCATCCATAGAACTGTGGTTACCTACGGACTAGGCGAAAGTGCCATTGCACAGAAAATTGAAAGTTGGGAAGATAGCCTACCGATTTTTGTTAAACTGGCTTATTTGCCCAATTTAGGAAAGGTTAGGTTGCGACTTACGGCAAAGGGACCAGATTTTAAGGTTTTAATGGCTGCGATAGAAGCCGAATATAAAAAGTTACTTCCTTTACTAGGGGATATTGTTTACGGTATCGAGGATGAGGAAACAATCGAGGAAGTGGTAGCTAAAATGCTTACGGATAGAGGTGCGACCTTGGCTACGGCAGAGAGTTGTACAGGAGGTAAAATTGCTGCTACGCTTACGGCTATACCGGGAGCATCTAATTATTTTAAGGGTAGTGTTGTAAGCTATGCCACCGAAACCAAAATAAAGGTGCTTAACGTACCTGAGAAGTTAATAGCCGAATATTCTGTGGTTAGCGAGCAGGTGGCGGTCTTGATGGCCATAGGCGTACAGAAACTAATGCAAACCGATTTTGCCATTGCAACAACAGGTAACGCAGGTCCGGCCAAAGGAGACTCAGATGCTGAGGTAGGAACGGTCTGTATTGCCATAGCTACGCCAGACGATGTTTTTGTTGAAAAATTTCAAATGGGAACCCATAGAGATCGGATTGTACAAAAGTCTGTAAATAAGGCCTTTGAGCTACTTCAAAAAGAAATTACAAAAATGTGAAGTAGAATGTTGTCGGAAAGATAAAAATGATATAAATTTGCACCCTGTTTAAAAGAAAAATTCGACACAATGTCTAAAGTTTGTGAAATTACCGGAAAGAGAGCGATGTTCGGAAATAACGTCTCCTTCTCTATTAATAAGACCAGAAGAAGATTTGATGTAAATCTTTCTAAAAAGAGATTTTACATTCCGGAAGAAGACCGTTGGGTTACCTTAAAAGTATCTGCAAGAGCTTTAAAGAGTATTAACAAGAAAGGTATTTCCGCTGTGTTGAAAGAGGCTAAGGCTAAAGGATTGGTAAAATAATCCCGAAAATTATAGATTACGATGGCAAAAAAAGGCAATAGAATACAGGTAATTTTGGAATGTACTGAGCATAAGGAATCGGGACAACCGGGGACTTCGAGGTACATTACTACCAAGAATAAGAAGAATACTCCAGAAAGGATGGAAATTAAAAAATTCAATCCTATCCTTAAGAGAATGACAGTACATAAAGAAATTAAATAAGTTTCCGATTTTACTTAAATAAGTTCACCACAAGTAAGGAAATACATTAAACTATAATTAGTCATGGCAAAGAAGACCGTAGCAAGTTTACAGACAAGTTCCAAAAGATTGACAAAAGCTATAAAAATGGTAAAATCACCGAAATCCGGTGCTTATGTTTTTGTCGAGTCGGTTATGGCACCAGAATTGGTAGATGCTTGGATTGCAAAAAAATAATACAACTTTACATAAAAGTTATTAAGCCTCTTTCTTACGAAAGGGGCTTTTTAATTTTTATATTTGAGTAATTATTATATTCTACAATGAGTTTATTTAAAAAGATATTTTCTTCTCAAAAGAAGGAAAGCTTGGATAAAGGGTTAGAAAAGACCAAAACAAGTTTCTTTTCCAAATTAGGAAAGGCAGTAGCCGGAAAATCCAAGGTAGATGACGATGTACTGGATAATTTAGAGGAAGTATTGGTTTCGTCTGATGTTGGTGTGGACACCACCTTAAAGATTATTGAACGTATTGAGGCTAGGGTGGCCAAGGATAAATATATGGGCACCGAGGAGCTTAATGGAATATTACGGGAAGAAATTGCGGGCCTATTGTCGGAAACACATACCGGGGATGCTACAGACATTCAAGTGCCAAAAGATAAAAAGCCTTATGTAATTATGGTCGTAGGTGTTAATGGTGCGGGCAAAACAACAACCATAGGTAAATTGGCTTATCAATTAAAGAAACAAGGTTATAAAGTAGTGTTAGGAGCAGCGGATACCTTTAGGGCTGCTGCCATAGATCAGTTACAGGTTTGGGCAGACCGTGTGGGAGTTCCCATCGTAAAACAGCAAATGGGCAGCGATCCGGCTTCTGTGGCGTTTGACACCCTTAGTTCTGCCGTTACCCAAGATGCAGATGTTGTAATAATAGATACAGCGGGTCGCTTGCATAATAAGGTTAATTTAATGAATGAATTGACCAAAGTAAAACGGGTAATGCAAAAAGTAGTAGAAGGTACACCGCACGAGGTATTATTGGTTTTGGATGGTTCTACCGGTCAAAATGCCTTTGAACAAGCTAAACAGTTTACGAAGGCTACAGAAGTGACCGCTCTGGCGGTTACAAAATTAGATGGAACTGCAAAAGGAGGTGTTGTGATAGGCATTTCGGACCAATTTCAGATTCCTGTAAAATATATTGGGGTAGGTGAGGGTATAGAAGATTTACAGGTATTTAATAAGTATGAATTTGTTGATTCTTTCTTTACTATAAACGATTGAAGACCTTAATTTTTTTGATAGCCCTTAGTGTTTTCACTGTTTCTTGGTCTCAATTAAAACATCCACAGGCGAGTCCTTTTTCGAAAATAGAACAACAGGTAGGGTTAGGAAAAGTTAGCATAGCATATTCGAGACCGGCAGTTAGGGGAAGGTTAATTTTTGGTGAGGATAATAACGGTTTTCCGGGCTTGGTTCCTTATGGTCGTATTTGGCGTGTTGGTGCCAATGAATCTACTAAGATTACTTTTGATAGCAATGTAATCGTGATGGGGAGAGAGCTTCCAAAAGGAACGTATGCACTGTATGCTTTTCCGACAGAGAAGGAATGGGAAATCGTTTTTCACAAGAATACCTCGCATTGGGGAGATGGGAGATTTGCTTACGACCCTGCCGAAGATGCGCTGCGAGTTACCGTTAGGCCAACCAAAGTTTTGGATTTTCAAGAAAATTTTTTGATTTCATTTGATGCACTTACACATGATGCTGTGAATATGATTTGGCATTGGGCAACTACTAAAATCACTATTCCCATTGTAGTTAACACGCAAGAAATCATGGAGCAACAGATTCGGCTACAACTCACCAATAGTCCTGCTGCGCAGACCTACTATGAAATTGCCCGCTATTATCAAGAGCAAGGAATAAAAACTACCCTAGCTTTGGATTATGTAAATAAAGCGTTGAAGTTGGGAGGGGAAACCTATTACTTTTATCGCATTAAATCGTTGTTATTGGCAGAACTTGGCAACTACAAGAAGGCGGTTGTATCTGCGATAAAATCTCGAGATATGGCGCAAACATTAGGAAAAGACGAGTTCGTTCGTATGAATCAAAAAAATATTAGGGCTTGGAAAAAACTGTACACCACAAATACCGATTAATAATGAAAAATATAGTACTCCTACTCATTTTAATATTTCTAGGCTCCTGTAAACAGGATAATTCAAAAACTAGTGAACCCCTTCGTATTTGGGAGCCTTATGATGATGCTGCCGACGTTAAAGCCAATGCCGATCATGAAAAAAATCGCATGCGTTATTCTATGATTCAATCTAAAGTATTGGATAAGAACGATGTATTTCTTCCGCTGTACGAGGAAGTATCCAAAATGACCAAGGCGTCTTATGAGGCTTTAAAACCACTGATTTTAGAGCAGCATATTTTTTCGATTCAAAATAGTATTGAAGAAGGATCGTTGACGTATGAGAATCTGGTCTTGTTTTACCTATATCGCATATATGCATTTGAACTGGATAATAAAACAACGTTAAATACTATACTTGCATTAAATGAAAATGTCCTTGAGGAAGCCAGAGCTTTGGATGTACTTATCAAAAAATACAAAGCACCTGAGTCCAGACATCCCATCTACGGTATGCCCATTCTTTTAAAGGATAACATCAATACCAACGGAATGACTACCACGGCAGGAACTATCGCCTTAATGAATAACGAAGTGGAAGATGCCTTTATCGTAGAGCACCTGAAAATAAACGGGGCGTTGATTTTAGGAAAGGTAAACTTGAGCGAGTGGGCCTACTTCCTTTGTACTGGTTGCCCTGTCGGGTACAGTGCGGTTGGTGGTCAAACCATGAATCCTTATGGCCGTGGTTTGTTTGAAACGGGCGGTTCCAGTTCTGGTAGTGGTACGTCGGTAGC
>CAZUIE010000016.1:16868-28074 GCA_964620945.1 uncultured Maribacter sp. | reverse complement strand
TCTGCCGGATTGCATCCTACCGATTTCAAGGAAATGCGACTTGGGGCTTTCTCTTCTTTGCTCGAAAGCGATTCTATTTATAGGATTACGATAGACCATCTTAGAAATCTTGGGGCAGAGGTGATTGAATTCAAACCTCCCGAAGTCTCCATGGATGGGTTTCGAAGTATTCTGAATATTGATATGCGTAACGATTTACCTGCATATCTTGAAACTAACACCGATCCTGAAAAGGTCAAGATTAGAAGTATTTCGGATGCAGTGGCTTTCAATTCGGCTGACTCGGTCGTAAGAATTCCATACGGACAAGCACTTTTTCACGGTATTTTGGCAGATACTACGAGTGCGCAGGGCTTAGAAGCAATCAAACAAAACTTACAAACAAATGGGCGGAATTTTTTTGATACGGTAATGGATACCAATAGCTTGGATGCCGTACTATCTATAAACAATTACCACGCAGGATATGCAGCTGTGGCTAAGTATCCTGCCCTTACAGTGCCTATGGGCTATAAGAATTCAGGAGAGCCTATAAGTCTTACTTTTATTGCAAAACAATTTAAAGAAGCGGAGCTGTTGCGATTAGGGGCGGCTTTTGAAAAAGCCTTGCCGAAACGAAAAATACCTGTTGGCTATGAATAGCTAAGGAGTTTGTATGTTGGAAAGTAGTATTGTTTGACACGTATTTTCTTCACTGGGAAAATCAGTTGATTACGTTATTTATCAAGTCCCAAAGCTCATTATCAAAGCTAGAAGGCCCGAGCGTGGTTATTCCTGTATTTTCTCCCATTCTTACTATAACAAGGTCTAGACTGGGAACAATGTATAACTTTTGGTCGTTTTTCCCCAGTCCGGCATATAGGTCTTTAGGGGCGTTGGGTATTAAAGGAGTCTGAAAAATAACTTGAGAGTTCGGAATCATAGCACTTTCTTTACCATTTAACCACCATAAGTACCCATACGATTTGTTTAAATCTTGGGAGGTGTTTTTCATTTCGTTGATAAAATTGGTATCCCCTAATATCGTGGTCTCTTCCCATACACCATTGTGTTGGTTTAAAAGTCCAAAACGTGCCATACTTCTTGCATTGCTCCAATACACATTATTGGAACCGTTTGAAGAAAGCCACTGTCCCGTCATTCCAATTAGGTCCCTTAATTTTAAATTATAATAGTTTTCAAAATCGGTACCGGTGGCATTGGAAATCACGTCTTGTATTAAAGTATAAGGTGCGTTGTGATACGACCAACGCGTACCGGCATCCGAGATGTAAACAAGGCAATCTGCTGATTTACAATCTCCTCTGGTGTCATCCAAACCAGTTGTCATGGTTAACTGGTTCCAGACGCTTATCAATTCTTCTTTTTCTTTGGAAAGAGACGTCCAATTTTCACCCAAATATGTAGATGTTTTGTCTGTCAATTGTAGGAAACCTTCTTCTCTAGCAATACCGGTGGTAAAAGCTGTCAATGTTTTTCCTGCGGATGCCCAATACCATGGCGATTCTTTGGTAAAATCTGGCGCGTACCATTCCACTGCTATCCTGCCGTTTTTGAGGATTAGCAACGCTTTGGTGTTCTTGGATGCTGCATACTCCAATAGGGTAGGGACCGCATCAGCGTTCCAGTTCAGCTCGGCTAGTGAAATGTTTTCCCAGTCGTCCGTCCCAATTGGTGGAAAATAGGCTGAGTTTACGTTAGGTATGTTGTCATCTATCTTTTCAATTTCTGAGGAACAGCTCACTATAGAAACAGCCAAAATCAAAAAAAATAAAGTTGTCCTACTTTTCATAACCACTAGTTTTGTATTGGACACCAATTTGCCCTTATAGTTTAACGTAAAAATCAAAGAAATCTTGTGAAATAGGTTGTGTTCTGCAGTCATATTGTATTTTTGCACCTCTTTAAAACGGTAATCCGTTCCCATAAAAAAAGCTATGCGTACAAAATCACTTAAAAAGAACAAAATCAATGTAGTAACTCTTGGTTGCAGCAAGAATGTTTATGATTCAGAGGTGCTTATGGGTCAGTTGAAAGCCAACAAGAAACAGGTAGTTCACGAAGAGGAAGGTAACGTTGTTGTGATTAATACCTGCGGCTTTATTGCCAATGCAAAGGAAGAGAGCGTAAATACGATTTTGGAGTACGTACAAAAGAAGGAAGCCGGTACCGTGGACAAGGTTTTTGTTACTGGCTGTTTGAGTGAACGATACAAACCGGATTTACAAAAAGAGATTCCAAACGTAGATGAATACTTTGGAACCAGCGAGCTCCCTAGCCTTTTAAAAGCATTGGGTGCAGATTACAAACATGAGCTTATTGGGGAGCGTTTGACAACAACTCCAAAGAATTATGCATATTTGAAAATTGCCGAAGGATGCGATAGACCTTGTTCTTTTTGTGCTATTCCTTTGATGCGGGGTAAGCATAAAAGCAAGCCAATTGAAGACTTGGTAACTGAAGCAGAAAAGTTGGCTGCGAAAGGAGTTAAAGAGCTGGTTCTGATTGCTCAAGATTTGACCTATTACGGGTTGGATTTATATAAAAAACGGAATTTGGCGGAGCTTTTAGAGCAGCTGGTACAAGTGGATGGGATTGAATGGATACGGTTGCATTACGCTTTTCCAACAGGTTTTCCAATGGATGTGCTAGATGTGATGAACCGAGAGCCAAAAGTGTGTAACTATTTGGATATTCCGTTACAGCATATCTCCGATAGTATCTTAAAAAGTATGCGTAGGGGCACTACACAGGCAAAGACCACGAAGTTATTACAGGATTTTAGGGCGGCCGTTCCCAATATGACTATCCGCACTACCTTGATTGTAGGTTATCCAGGGGAGACAGAAGAAGATTTTAATACCCTAAAACAATGGGTAGAAGACATGCGTTTTGAGCGTTTGGGGTGTTTTACCTATAGTCACGAGGAAAACACCCATGCCTACAACTTGGAGGATAATGTTCCGGAAGACGTAAAACAAGAACGCGCCAACGAAATCATGGAATTACAGTCCCAGATATCATGGGAACTGAACCAACAGAAAATTGGTCAGGTTTTCCGCTGTATCATTGACCGTAAAGAAGGTAATTATTTTGTAGGAAGAACCGAATTTGATTCTCCTGATGTTGATAATGAGGTTCTAGTAGATGCTGCCAAGCACTATGTAAAACAAGGCGAATTTGTAGACATAAAAATTACAGAGGCGGCAGATTTTGATTTATATGGGGAGCCGGTTGCCTAACTGTTACTTTTATTTTCATTGCTTTAATAAAATATAGGCGTATCTATTCTTTTTTATGTGACTGCATAGCAATGAGGTTTGCTGTGTGGCACTTTTGACGGCTTGCTATAAAGTTGATTCCCAACAAGAAAAAAAAGTACTGTGGTGTTTTTACCCTTAAAATCAATTGGGTTTATGGATGTGATGGGGATGCTGGTGAGATTCCGGCTACATCTAAATATAATTGGCATTATGACCCGGGCGCATGCCAGTAAGCAATTATTAAGACTGGAAAACCTTAACGTTCAAAATAGAGGTAAATGTAAACTGCAGCCCCAAAGTTGGTCGCATCTGTAGAAGCTAACTGCCATCCGTCTTTTGCATATTCATCTAGTTTTTCCTGTATTTCTACTTTTGATGATTTTGCAATATGTTTGGTGTCAAGGGTAATTTTACTATAATAGATGAGTGTTTCAACCTTGTATTCTTTCATAGGGGTTCTATTTTAGTTTACCATAAAAAGTGCGTTGGCAAAGAACAGTTTTCCGTTTTCCCAAAAGCCTCTAAACAAGGGGTTATCCACCATATAAATTACCTGACCTCGGCCCATACGTTGTGTTCCAAATACCAATGAAGTATCAATCTGCTTTATGGCTTCGCTTCCTGCAAACCCTGAGATAGGCTTGTTTTGTCCTGCGGCCAAATATACAGCTGAGCCACCATCTAAATAATCATATGCCCGGTTACCCAATTTTAACGTAAAGTAATTGTCGCTGTATCCGTATGCCAATGGATTGGTAGGGTCTACTGTAGTCTTAAAAATGGCGCCCGTAATCGCAAATTTTATACGTTCGCGTTCCGAAATATCAAAAGAATTCAAATTTACGGTGGTGTCTTTTTCGGCTTCCTTTTTCTTTATTTTAAAACTTTTATCCGTTGCCAATGCATCAATAGAACCGCCCATAGAAATCAATTTACCGCCAGCACTTACCCAATCCGTAATTTTATTTATTACATCCTCCTTTAGGAAACTTCCATATCCACGTCCATCCGGTAGGATTAAGACATCATAGATAGAGAGGTCTACCCGGTTAAAATAGCTTTCATCCAACACTGAAATAGGATATTCTAATTGCTGCTCAAAAAAGTGCCATATTTCACCAAATCTTAGCGTGGAGGTAGGATCACCGGCCAAAACCGCAATTTTAGCATTCGGAATCATATCTACATATCTAGATCCAAAATCCTTTCCACTATCAACAAATCCAGTGGTAGCGATTTCTAAGTCTATTTCTGGATGAGCTGTTAGTATTGATTTCATTGTTCCAACAAAATCCTTATGGTTTTTATTATCTGCCAATGTAATAATTAAACTCCCCCGTTGGTAGGAGAACCCATCGACAGAAAAAGGTTTATGCGCTGTGCGTACCCTAATTTTATTTTTCAGCAAAGCAGCTAAAAATTTAGCATCTGTTATGCTATTCCAATCGCTTACATAAGCATAGTTGGTGCTGTTTACCTTTCCGGTATCGGACACGGTTGCAATCATTCTTTTAGTTTTGGCCACGCTATTTTCGGATGCAATAGCATCCATACCATAGGCGTAAGGTAGTGACCATGCAGTGATGTCATAAGTTACGGAATCACTCAATTTTGCCCTTGGTTCAAAAAGAACTTTGACCAGAGTTCCTTTAGGTTGGTCCGTAGATATTACCATACTATTTTCAGTAAGTCTTAGGCTTCCTGTTTTACCTGTATTATAGTCAAACCCCTTTACAGAAGTATTGGTTCCAAAGCCATACTCAATTTCATGCTGGTCTAGTAAGTGTGCTAACGTATTTATTTTATCCGAGTTACCGTTTAAGACATAACTTTTATACTTAAAGTCTTTGTTATCATAGAATTTCTTGAATTCATCGTTTAATTTTTGTGCATTGTTGCTGGCTATCTCTACAGTAGAGAGTCCCGTCGTGTAATGGTGTGCTATACGGTCTTTTAGCGTAAGGGTGTCACCAATGTTGGTAATAATTCCCAATCCGGCACGGCCACTACCCCCTTGTTCATATGTCATCCCTATACCGCCATTATAGGTAGGGTAGGTATCTCCATAGCTAGGATACAAGAGGTCAAAAACCTCCTTTGTAAAATAAAACCATCCGTTTGCATCAAAGTACTTGGCGTGGTTCTTACCTATTGTTTTTTGAAAATCACGTTGAAAATCGGTAATTACTTCATGGTATGGTTCTGCCGCAGGCGCAAAATAGTAAGGATTGTTTACACCTTGTTCATGGAAATCTACATGTACATGGGGCAACCATTTGTTAAATTCCTTTAAGCGTTGTTGACTTTCTACCTGCGTTAACCAAGCCCAATCCCGGTTAAGGTCGAACATATAATGATTACTTCTACCGCTCCACCAGCCTTCGTGGTGTTCCTTGGAATTTGGGTCTACATTGTTGGGTGTATTTTTATACTGGTTGTACCAATTTACATAACGATCACGGCCATCTGGGTTAATGCAAGGGTCAATAATGACAACCGTGTTTTCTAGATAATCACTTTTTTTGGTAAGCAAATCGTAGATGGTTTGCATGGAAGCCTCCGTGCTCACGCTCTCGTTACCATGTACATTATAACTTAACCATACAATGGCCTTTTCCGGTTGACCTTCTCCCCTGGTGTTTTTTAAATGTTCTGTACGAATCGTCTCCAATTGCGACATATTAGATGCCGATGATATATGGGCTAGTACCAAACGCCTACGCTCGTTTGTTAGTCCGTAGTCCTTTAAAACCATTCGATTAGGCTCCTGTCCTGCCAAGTATTCATAATAATCCAATACCTGATGGTGTCGCGTGAACTGACTGCCTAGTTCATATCCTAAAAATTCTGATGGGGATTTTAGTTGCGCGTTGGCTAGTATTGGTAGACTTACTAATAGGGCAAGTAGAAATTTCTTCATGTTCACGTGTTAAAATCGATAGCTTCAAATCTAATAAATTATTGTTGAATTAGACCCTTGGGATTTCTATTTTTGTTTATCGACCTAAAAACTCGATTTCCATCTAATTAATGTATTTTTAGGATCTGTAATAAAGTGAATTTTAATCATCACTTTTTTTTTGTGAATATGGATATTGATTGTTTGCCCTTTAAAAAAACCGGTTATTTTTCTAAACTTATATGTGATTATGTTGCAGAGGAGGTCCAACTAGCTCCTTTCTATCATCATTTTCCCAATTTGACGAATTTTGAGCTGCAGATTGAAGAGAAAAAGAAAGGCTTTCCATTAGAAAACAGGAAAGTCTTACGAACGGTCTTGAGGCATCAATACAAAAACAATGTAATATCAAAGTCCACCGAAAAGCACATTACCGCATTAGCCGACAAAAATACGTTTACTGTAGTCACTGGGCATCAATTAAACCTTTTTACAGGTCCCTTGTACTTTCTTTATAAAATTATTTCTGCCATTAATCTTTGTGAGACATTAAAAAAGCAATATCCTGAGCAGCATTTTGTGCCGATATACTGGATGGCAACGGAGGATCATGATTTTGAGGAAATCAACTATTTTAATTTTAAAGGGAAAAAAGTACAATGGAATAAAGAAGCGTCTGGCGCCGTAGGTCATTTGGGCACCGACGGCTTGGAAGATGTGCTCACGACCTTTTTAAACCTTTTGGGTACAAGTACCAATGCTAAGCAGTTAAAGGAACTTTTTGAGGACACTTATCTAAAGCACGATAATCTAACGAATGCGACCCGATTTTTGGCAAATGAACTTTTTGGAACCTACGGTTTGGTTATTGTAGATGGTGATAATCCCGATTTAAAACGTTTATTGATTCCCTATGCCAAAAAGGATATTTTTGAACAAACTTCACATAAAGCCGTTGCTGAAACTATTGATAAATTACAAGGATTGCCAACCGATTATGGGGTGCAGGTAAACCCAAGGGAAATTAATTATTTTTATTTGATCAATGGTGTACGGGAACGTATTGTAGCGTATGACGGTGGCTTTTTGGTAAATGATACCCAATTAAAATTCTCTAAACAGGAGTTGTTGGCGGAGCTGGAAACATATCCCGAACGATTTTCGCCAAATGTTATCGCCCGGCCGCTGTATCAAGAAGTTATTTTGCCTAATCTGTGTTATATAGGCGGCGGAGGCGAGTTGGCCTATTGGCTAGAATTAAAATCGGCCTTTGCGGCGATGCGAGTTTCCTTTCCTATGTTGT
Organism: uncultured Maribacter sp.; assembly: GCA_964620945.1. Lineage (GTDB taxonomy): Bacteria > Bacteroidota > Bacteroidia > Flavobacteriales > Flavobacteriaceae > Maribacter. Next base: position 20,609 of record CAZUIE010000016.1, on the reverse strand, counting down.
TGCTTCGTAATTCGGCCTTGGTCATCACCCAGAAACAGAAGGAAAAGTTACAAAAACTAGATGTTTCATTAGAAGATATCTTCCTGAAACAAAATACGCTCATTAACAAAAAGATTAGACAGGTTTCTAACATAGATATTGATTTCACACCTCAAAAAAAGCTGTTGGAAGAGCAGTTTACGGCCCTATATGAATTGGCAGAACATACCGATAAATCATTTTTAGGTGCGGTTAAGGCTCAGGAAGTAAAACAGAAAAAAGGACTAGACCATTTAGAGAAACGTTTATTAAAAGCACAGAAAAGAAAATTAGCCGACCACGTATCCCGCCTAGCAGAAATACAAAATGAACTCTTTCCTTCCAAATCGCTACAAGAGCGTAATCTTAATTTCTCCGAATTATACTTGGAATATGGGGAATCACTGATACCTATGTTGTTCAAGGCTTTAAATCCGCTAAAACAGGAATTCGTTGTTCTTACGGCAGAATAGTATGTTTTTTGGCCCACTTTTCAAAAAGAAAATTGGCTTAGCAGCTTTATTATCCTTTTTAGCCATTACCGGTATTACTTTTTTTAAAAGCGCCTTAGAGCTGGAAGATGCAGAACAGGCCTATTATTCGCAATGGCTGCGTTGGGGCTACGACGATCAGCCTCCTTTATATACCTGGCTGCAATATTTGGTAAACCAAGTTTTTGGAATGCAAAAGGGTTCCTTTTCCGTACTTAGGGGTACTATATTTGCAAGTATTTTAATCTCATTATGGCATTTTGGTACGATAATGCGCTTAAGTGAAAAAAAAGCTGAACTCGCAGTTTTTGTCCTAGTCTTGGTGCCTGTATTTATCGATTTTACCTTTAGAAGACTTTCCCATACCTCGCTTTTGTGCTTAGTTATTGTGATGTCCTTTATTGTGTTACATCGTTTGTTACACGATAAATCATGGACGAATTACGGACTTTTAGGACTTATAGTGAGTGTAGGCATACTGTCCAAATATAATTATATATTATTTTTAGCAGCTTTTGTATCCGTCTTGTTTATTGATAAAGAACTTAGGCAGATTGTTTTCAACAAGAAGATACTCTTAACGATTGTTTTGGTGGCCGTTTTGCTATTTCCACATGTATATTGGTTGCTGGGGCCAGATGGTCACGTAGAGCAACTTCACGAAAGTATAGTCCTTAAAACTGAAAGGAAGATGGATACCGAGCTTTATGTTCTGGGTCCCTTGTTCTCACTTATAAAAACCTTGGTAAAGTTGCTGGCACCGCTTTTGACAGTATTTTCCTTAGCTTATCTTTTTAAGCAAGTCAATTTTAGTAGACCAAAGTTAGATTGGTTTGCAAAATTGGGGTTGCTTCAATTATTTATTTTCCTGGTGTTCTTCGTAGTATTTAATGTGCAAAAGGTAGAGGAACGCTGGCTGTTCCCATTATTATTGCCTTTTGTGGTGTTGCTGGTACGTTTGGTTGAATTCAAATCAGATCATAAATGGTCTACTGGATTATTTAGGCTGTTCCTTTTGGTTGTCGTGATACAAGTTGTAAGGACTCCTGTAGAGAAGGTCTTGGATATTCCGTCTTCGGTGCATTATGGATTTGAGCCACTTTCGGAACTACTGAACAAGCGTTATGCCAACAAAAAATGGCAGCTACCTAATGTAACTTATGGTGGAAATATACATATCTTAAATCCGGATACAGAAATCTTTTCTGGTGACGATTTTTCACTGTCTGGTTCAAAACTTCAGAATGTAGAGGGCGTGGCAGTTCTCGTTGGAAAAGAAAATCTTAACGGTAGGATTCCTATAGAACAGCTCGTTGATTTTGGTAAAGAAAAGGATACCTTGTTTATTTTGCCATTAGAAGAGGGAACATTTTTGTATGAATAAGCACATTTAAAATTTTAGTATGCACGATATAGATATTGAAATGGTGGAAATGACCTTAGATGTGGTCAAGTATGCCATTAATCGGATTACGAAAACCAATCCCGAATTAGGAAAGCCCAAAACAGAAGCAGAATTACGCATGTTTGTAGGCGAAACCGTTACCGACAATGGAATAGGAGGGGAAAAAGCTTTTGAACTCTTTAGGGATGTTCTGGTTAAGGCAACAGTTCCTATAGACCATCCAAGACATCTGGCTTTTGTACCTGCCGCACCTACTAGAGCAGCCATTCTGTTTGATTTGGTAACTTCGGCTTCCAGTATACATGGGGCGTATTGGATGGAAGGAGCAGGTGGAATTTTCTGTGAGAACGAGGCTATGCAATGGTTGGTGTCCCTTACAGGAATGCGGGCACCCGCATTTGGTGTGTTTACGAGTGGAGGTACAGCGGCGAATCTTTCTGCTTTGGTTGCTGCCCGCGAAAAATGGCGAAAAAATCCTAAGAACCGGAATGTAAAAGGCTTAATGATTACTTCCATAGGAGCACATTCTTCAATTAAGGCCATGGCCAAGGTCATCGATGTAGACGTACTTTTGGTAGAAACGGAAGACGCGATGTCCGGTAGTGCATTACAAACGGTTATCAATGGTCTGGATACATCCAAAAGAGCACGGGTTTTTGCCGTGGTGGCTACGGGAGGCACTACCAATGCGGGAATTATAGATGATCTTTCGGGTGTAGCCGAGGTCTGCGAAAAAGAACAGTTGTGGTTTCACGTAGATGCTGCTTACGGCGGCGGTGCCTTGGCCGCTGCATCTGTTCGACACTTGTTCAATGGTATCGAACGGGCGGACAGTGTTACCATTGACCCACATAAATGGCTGTTTTCGCCTTATGACTGTGGTGCCGTGCTGTATAAAAATCCGGAAGAGGCCAAGGAAGCACACTCGCAAGAAGGTTCCTATTTAGAAATATTCAAGGATGAAGGAGCACACGGATTTAATCCTTCTGATTATCAAATACAATTAACCAGGCGTTTGCGTGGTTTACCGCTTTGGTATTCTTTGGCTACCCATGGTACGGAAAAGTACGCTTGGGCGGTGGAAGAGGGCATAAAGCTGGCCAACATAGCAGGAAAGCTGATCGAAGCCCATCCATTGTTGGAATTGGTACGTGAGCCGAGTTTATCTTGTGTGCTGTATCGCAGAAAGGGCTGGACACCTGACGATTATCGTAATTGGACCTATAATAATCACGAAGCCGGTTTTGCCTTGGTAACCCCTACAAAATGGAAAACTATTGAGGGTTACGAAACGGTAAGTCGGTTTTGTTTCATAAATCCTGATACCACAGAACAGGATATTTTAGCTATTCTAAATAGTATGGAATAGTATGGAATAGTAGGAGCGAAGAAAAACAACTTTTAGGATTAGGGTACTAAAAAATCGCCCTGCCATTTGTCACTATTCTTAGAGAAACGAACTCTAATATGATTCGGGCGTTTTAGTTTTAGGTATTCTATTTTAAAGGGTTCTATTTCTACCATACAAAAATGATTGTCTTCATTTAGGTATTCTACTTCATCGGGGTTTTTCAAGGTGCTTCCTGGAGCCTGTTCGGTGATGTAGTCCTTTCTGCTATTGGGTTGAATTCCATGCCAATAGGTTTTTAGTATGGCTTCCTCTTTGATAATTTTGGCTTGGCCCTCAACTTTAAGCTGAAGCATTAATTTAGGATGATAAAATAACAGGCTTACCTTGGGATTTTCGCTAATATGTATAATTTTTTTTGAACGCCGATCTGTATAAAAAATCAGTTTAAGGTCATCTGTAATTTTTCGAAGAACAAC
>CAZUIE010000016.1:0-16768 GCA_964620945.1 uncultured Maribacter sp. | reverse complement strand
GCCGATCTGTATAAAAAATCAGTTTAAGGTCATCTGTAATTTTTCGAAGAACAACGGTTCTCAGTCGTGCCATTGGGTCCAGGCCAACTGTGGCTAGGGTGAAATAGCGGAATGGATGGCCTTTTTTTACAAGGCTTTTCCTTAATTCTGCTGTGGCTTCCTTTAAAAATTGTTCGGTCATTTTACACTTCTATTTGTTTAAAAATATAAAAAAAATAGTATTAAAGGTAGGGTAAAATAAAACTGAGTTGTTTTATAACAAATGCTGTGAAAAAGAACTTTGAATTATTTCTTTAATAATTCGTTTTTGGTTGGTTTTTGATTTTGAAAAAAAAGCTTGGGGTGGTTCCCAAGCTTTTTGCGTTAATATGGGTCACGGCAAGAAATCAATGACTCAATAAGCAAAAAAAACTTATTGTACCTTATAATCTAACCGCATGGTTATGGAAGCTGTTTTGTTTTTTGACGAGGTATTAAAGGAACCTCCCCACGAATAATCTTCTCCGGAATTTTGGCCCGTAATTTGAAAAACCCCCATTTTGGCAGAAATCAATTCGCCTAAGCCACTCCCTGAATTCTGAGCAATACTTTCTGCCCTTAGGCGCGCGTCTTCGGTAGCTTTTGAAATCATTTCAATTTTTAAGTCTGCCAACTTGGTGTAGTAATACCTAGGCGGGTAGGAGTTAAACTGTACTCCTTTATTCAATAATTCCGTAATTTCCCGGGCAACCCCTTCTATAACGGCAACCTCCTGCGATTCTATCTTTACGTTTTGAGTCAATTGATAGCCTCTAAATATACTACCAACGTAATTACCGTTTTCATATTTATTATCTCGTTGCTCAATGGTTTGTACGCTATTGAAAATTATATTTTCTGTGGGTACTCCCTTGGATACTAAGTAGGAACGCACAATATCTTTATCATTGTTCAATTGTTCAAAAGCTACCTTAAGATTATTGTTGTTAGTAGAATACTGTCCCTCCCAAACAATAAGGTCAGACGTAAAGTTTTCATTTCCCAATCCGGTAACGGAAATAATCTGCGGAGGATTTGCTCTATTTACGTAAGCATTGCCTAAAAAATAGGCTGCAATTACAATTGCTGATCCAAATATAATTGCCGATAAGTGTTTCATTTTTACGTTTTTGGTTTGAAAGCATAAATATAATTAAATGTTGTTATCTAATATGTTCCAAAGTATAGATTGCATATACTTAGCTTACCTTATGGCAAAACTATGCAGCGTAATTGTCCTATTACTTTCTTTGTTAAAAACCTATCACAAATATCTGAGTAGAACACTTCCTCAAATTTGCAGTTTTCCTATTTTTGCACATGCAAAATAATGTCCTCATTTTAGATTTCGGTTCGCAGTATACACAACTCATCGCCAGAAGGGTGCGAGAGCTGAATATTTTCTGTGAAATAAAACCATATAATAAAGTGCCTGCCGACTTGGATGCCTATAAGGCTGTGATTTTATCAGGCTCGCCATTTTCGGTTAGGGCAGAGGACGCACCGCATCCAGACCTTTCCCAGATAAGGGGTAAAAAACCGTTGTTGGGCGTCTGTTATGGAGCGCAGTATCTAGCCCATTTTAACGGAGGTAATGTAGAGAAGTCCAATACCCGTGAATACGGTAGGGCAAATCTCTCCGCCGTTGACCCCGATAATTCTTTTTTAACGGGAATAGCTACTGGAAGCCAAGTGTGGATGAGCCATGCCGATACTATTAAAAACCTCCCGGAGAATGCTAAGCTCCTAGCTAGTACAACGGATGTGAAGAATGCAGCTTTTAAATTTAATGGGGAAGAAACGTATGGTATACAATTTCATCCAGAGGTATACCACTCAACAGATGGAAAACAGCTGCTAGAAAATTTCTTGGTTCATATAGCAGGCGTTGCCCAAACCTGGACACCAGATGCTTTTGTGGACTCCACCGTGGCTAATCTCAAAGAAAAAATAGGAGAGGATAAGGTAATATTAGGACTGTCAGGAGGTGTTGATTCTACCGTAGCGGCGGTTTTATTGCATAAGGCCATTGGTAAGCACCTGCATTGCATTTTCGTTAACAACGGTCTTTTAAGAAAAAACGAGTTTGAAGATGTCTTAAAGCAATACGAGGGTATGGGCTTAAATGTGAAAGGCGTGGATGCTTCGGCACGTTTTTTGGACGCCTTGGCAGGAGAAAGCGACCCGGAAACGAAGCGCAAGATTATTGGACGCGTTTTTATAGAGGTTTTTGATGACGAGTCTCACCTTGTGGAAGATGCTAAATGGTTGGCACAGGGCACCATTTATCCAGATGTTATAGAGTCGGTTTCTGGTACGGGAGGACCCTCGGCAACTATTAAAAGTCACCATAATGTGGGCGGATTGCCAGATTTTATGAAATTAAAAGTTGTAGAACCATTAAAAATGTTGTTCAAGGATGAGGTACGGCGTGTTGGTGCCAGTATGGATGTAGGAGATGAGCGGTTGGGACGGCATCCTTTTCCAGGACCTGGATTGGCGATTCGTATTTTAGGGGATATCACAAGAGAAAAAGTAGCCATTTTACAAGAAGTGGATCATATATTTATTCAAGGATTACGAGATTGGGGATTGTATGATAAAGTTTGGCAGGCCGGTGCTATGCTTTTGCCCGTAAATAGTGTGGGGGTAATGGGTGATGAGCGTACTTATGAAAAATGTGTAGCTTTAAGGGCTGTGGAAAGTACCGATGGCATGACCGCAGATTGGGTAAATTTACCTTATGAGTTTTTACAAAAAACATCAAATGATATCATCAATAAAGTCCCTGGAGTAAATCGTGTCGTATATGATATAAGTTCAAAACCTCCGGCAACCATAGAATGGGAATAAAATGAGAAATAGTTTAAGAACATTTTTAGTAACATTATTGCTTTGCGTTGTGTCAACTACTACTTTATTGGCACAAAAGTTTACTACACATGCCGTTAAGCAGGGAGAAACCTTATTTAGCGTAGCAGCCAAATACGGCGTCTCCACTGAAAGTATTCTCAAGTATAACAAAGAGATAAAAGAAGGTGACAAGTTACCAATAAATACCATCTTGGTGGTGCCAGAAGGGAGTGCAGGTAGTTCTTCTAACATTGCCGATCTGCAGGCCTTAATGAATAGCGTGATGCAGGATTCCGTTAAGAAACGGGAACCGATAGGATTCAGTAGTCATAAAGTGAGAAAAAGGGAAACACTCTACGGAATTGCCAAACGATATGATGTTACGGAGGATGAAATTAAGAAATACAACAAACAATTATATGCTACCCAGCTAGAAAAGAAAATGCAACTTCGTATTCCCAAATACGAGAAGGTGGTGGAAACAGAGAATACGATAGACCCCGATGCCTACGAAAAATATAAGGTAAAGCCAAAGGAGACTAGGTGGAGCATTGCCCACAAGTATGGTATAACCATTGACAGTATGTTGGTGCTTAATCCATCACTTTCGCAAAGCACGAATTACTTGGCTGAGGGTTACGATCTTTTAATGCCTAAAATAGCGGGTAGTACCGTTGCCGAACAACAGACACAATTGTATACATCCTATACGATACCTGCTAAAATGAATTTTTATCGATTAGAGAAGGAATTTGGTGTGAAATCTGATGAAATTGTACGTTTAAATCCGGAGATAACCGAACAAGGAGGATTAAAAGAGGGTATGGTGATACGTATTCCAGAGGCAAAAGTAGCTCCTGAAGAAATAAATACGGATAATTATATCTTTTATGAAGTGAAGCCAAAGCAGAACGAGTTTCGTTTGACTCGAAAATTCGGAATGTCTTGGGCAGATTTGGTTGGTTTTAATCCTGATTTAAAAAATGGATTAAAAGCAGGGATGATTTTAAAACTCCCTAGAGAACAGGTAGGTGATTTTGAAGTTAGGAATGCCCTAATTTTGGACAAGGTAAATCTTTTGGATAGCGTTAATACGGCAATGCGTCCCAAAATACTAATTATGTTGCCCTTTAGACTGGATAAATTGGACCTTTCCGATAAAGAAAAAGTGACTTGGACCATAGAGAACAGAAACAGTTTAAAATACAGCTTAGGGTTGTACTCAGGGGCGTTGGTGGCTATAGATTCGCTAGCTTCTTTGGGGGTGTCTATTGATGTAAAAACGGTTGATAATCAATTGGACGTTACTAAAACGAAACAGATTTTATTAGGGGAAAGGCTTTCCGATTACAATGCAATATTTGGTCCACTAGATGAATTATCCATGAAGGAGGTGGCTGTACAGGCGACTAGTTATAATGTGCCAGTTGTAGCTCCCGTAAGGGCCAAAAGTGATATCAGCCTTAATAACGTTTTCTTTTCCTACACCGATGATGATTTACTTAGAAAACACACGGTAGATTTTGTCAAGAAAAATTACACGGACCAAAATATAGTTATTATCGCCGATGATAATAGCAGGCTTGCGCAACGGATGCTCATGGAAAATTTTCCAGATGCTAAGGTTGTTGAGGTCAAGGAGGAAGAAAAGAATATTGGCATCAATCGCGATAAATTGGCGAGCTTTTTAAAGGAGGATGTTGAGAACTGGGTTTTTGTGGAGTCCGATAACTTCAAATTAATCTCCAGTGTAGTTTCCATTTTGAACGCCTTTCACAATTCTTTGTTGGACATCGAAAACAGTACGGATAAATTAAAAGTACGCATGTTCACAACAAATCACAATAATGGATTTGAAAATGATGTTATTTCTAGTACACATTTGTCCAATCTTAATTTTACTTATCCTTCTGTGTACAGGGAGGTAGGTAAAAATTCATTTACGTCTCGCTACAAAAAGAAATTTGGAGAAGATCCAGATAGGTATGCGATACGCGGTTTTGACGTAACCTATGATATACTTTTAAAGTTGGCGTATAAAAATGACCTCATAGATGCCGCTAAATTCATAGGCACTACCGAGTATAGTGGCAATAAGTTCGATTATGCCAAGGATGCTACCTCAGGCTATTTTAATCAAGCATCCTATATCATGGCCTATGAGGATATGAGAATAAAACAATTGGACTAGGATTAAGCTCAGCGTAGTTTTAGGAAGGTTTTGTTTTGTAAACACTAGTAATTACTTTGCTATATATGCTCCACCGAATAGTAAAAACAAAGCAAATACCTATCCCATTAGCTAAGGTTTGTTTTTAGATTTATAATAGGAAATTTTATCATTGGTAACATCAAAATACATTACGGCCTTATTTTTATTTGTTGTGATTGGTTTTACCTCCGAACAAGATGATGAAACTATTCCATGGTGTTCTGAAAATCGCCTTACTTGGGATGATTTCAAAGGAGCTGTACCATCCAATCAAAGCGCTGCTGCAATTACGGCAAGTGGGATTACCTATCGTTTTTCTACGTACGGTACTCGCGATAGCATACAAGTGGTATTTAAAATTAACACGTTTTTTTATCCAACTAAATCATGGTATCAACCAGAAATGTGTAATACGCTTATTTTGGGTCACGAACAATTACACTTTGATATTTCGGAACTGTATGCAAGAAAACTAAAGAAACGTTTGGAGAGCGAACGGTATGCCTATGGTACAGTTAAAACAAAAGTCAAATCCATTTATCGGAAAATAAATGAAGAGTTGGATGTATATCAAAATTTATACGATGCAGAAACGAACTTTTCTAGAAACATGGACAAACAAGCAGAGTGGAAGTTGAACATAACAATGGCCTTAAAAGGAGGTTGAATGTAATTAATCAGTCTTGTTGCACGTTTCCTATTGCTTTGAACTGATTCAATAATTAAGCGTTTGGGTTTATTATCGTACTTTTATTTACTTTCTCAACTTTAGTATTTTAAATATATTAATGAGTAACATCGGTAAAAATAAAAAGGGTAAAAACGTCATAAAATCAATACCATTTTTTACCCTTCCGTAAATACATGGCAAGAGTACTTGAAACTACCATCTAAGTTACTCCTATCTGCAAACTAAATTATACATCACAAATCGTAACACCTTGTTTTAACGCATCTATTTTATTTTCCCAACTTGGAACAAACTCTTGTGCAACGTGTCCGGTATAGCCAGTTTCCAATATCGCTTTCATAATGGCCGGATAAAAGAGTTCTTGGGTATCGTCAATTTCATTTCTGCCAGGGTTGCCACCAGTATGGTAGTGGCCAAAATAGGTATGATAATCCTGGATGTTCCGTATGATATCACCTTCCATGATTTGCATGTGATAAATATCGTACAATAGTTTAAAGTGCTCCGAACCAATAGTCTCGCAGAGCGAAACCCCCCATTGTGTGGAATCGCACATGTAATCCTTATGGTTTACCTTACTGTTCAACAGTTCCATTTGTATGACCACTCCATGTTCTTCTGCCATGGGTATGATTTTTTTTAGTCCTTGCGCACAATTACGTAGGCCTACCAAGTCGTCCATTCCATTTCTATTGCCGCTAAAACAAATAAGGTTGGTATATCCTGCAGCCGCTACTTTAGGAATCATTTCGGTATAATTCTTAATTAGTACCTCATGGTACTGAGGGTCGCACCACCCTTCGGTAAGGCTAATTTCCGCGCCCCAACACATAGAGGCATGGATATTGTATTTTTTTAACAGCGGCCAATCTTCTGGCCCTACTAAATCTATGGCTCTTATGTCTAGCTCGTTAAGATTCTTAAGAAAATCTTCTAAGGGAATACTGTTGTAGCACCAGTAACATGCGCTATGTTTTATATTGTGTTTTAATCTTGTGGTAGCCGTTACCTCCTGTTCTTTGGAATTTAGGGTATTGGTAGCTAGGAGTCCAACGGAGGCAGCCGCTGTGGTGCCTAAAAATTTACGTCTTTGCATTCTATTGTTTTTTAAAGCGATTCTAAATATAATTTTTTTAGATTTAAAAAATGGAATTAAAACCGGATAAACGTGCTTTGATTGAGCTGGCGCATTATAAAATGCCATTTGGAAAGTACAAAGGCTGGTATCTAATAGATTTGCCGGAACCCTATTTAATATGGTTCCGCCAAAAAGGATTCCCAATGGGGAAATTAGGACAAATGCTTCAATCAGTATTAGAAATAAAAATAAATGAATTGGAATCGTTGGTCAAACGAATTCAAAAAGATTTTCCTAAGGAAACGGAGTAAGTTCTAATGTCAATTTGTAACTTTGTGTCCCGTAACACAGAAATCAACCATGTCACAGACCAAATACATCTTCGTTACGGGAGGAGTTACCTCATCCCTGGGAAAAGGAATCATTGCGGCCTCGCTGGCCAAATTGTTACAGGCCCGCGGATACCGAACTACAATCCAAAAGTTAGACCCCTACATTAACGTAGATCCTGGTACCTTAAACCCTTATGAGCATGGCGAATGTTATGTTACCGATGATGGTGCGGAAACCGATTTGGATCTTGGTCATTACGAACGTTTTTTAAACGTAAAAACTTCACAGGCAAATAACGTTACCACGGGTAGAATTTATCAAAGTGTCATAGAAAAGGAACGCCGTGGCGAGTTCCTGGGCAAAACGGTACAAGTAGTACCCCATATTACCAACGAAATCAAGGAACGTGTACAACTATTGGGTAACAGTGGCGATTATGATATTGTCATTACCGAGATTGGTGGTACAGTTGGTGATATTGAATCCTTACCTTATATAGAAGCGGTAAGGCAGCTGTTATGGGAAATGGGCGATAATAATGCTATCGTAATCCATCTGACTTTGGTTCCCTATTTATCCGCAGCCGGCGAATTAAAGACCAAACCAACACAGCACTCGGTAAAGACTTTGATGGAAAGTGGAATAAAGGCAGATATCTTGGTGTGCAGAACGGAACACGAAATTTCAGATGAGATAAAGGACAAGTTAGCGCTGTTTTGTAACGTAAAACGAGAAGCAGTTATACAAAGTATCGACGCCTCTACAATTTACGATGTGCCAATTTTAATGCAAGAGGAGGGCTTAGATACCGTTACCCTTAAAAAATTGAACCTCCCTGATGATATTGAACCAGATTTGACCCAGTGGAAGGAATTTTTAAAGCGACATAAAAATCCAAAGGACGAAGTTACCATAGGTTTGGTAGGTAAATATGTAGAATTACAGGATTCCTATAAATCTATTCTAGAATCATTTATTCATGCGGGTGCAAGTAATGAGGTAAAGGTTGAAGTCAAATCGATACATTCAGAATACATAAACGACCAAAATTACCAAGCGAAGCTTGCAGGTTTGAATGGTATTTTGGTAGCTCCAGGCTTTGGGGAGCGCGGTATTGAAGGAAAAATACAGGCGGTTAGGCATGCTCGAGAATCAGGGATCCCTTTTTTAGGTATTTGTTTGGGAATGCAAATGGCAGTTATTGAATATGCGAGGAACGTTCTTGGTTTAAAAGATTCAGGTTCTACAGAAATGGACGAGCATACCAACAATCCGGTAATAAGTTTAATGGAAGAGCAAAAGACAGTGACCAATAAAGGGGGCACTATGCGTTTGGGATCTTGGGACTGTGAATTGGTCAATGGTAGTTTGGTGCAAAAAATATATGGTGGGGCAACTGAAATAAAGGAGCGCCACCGTCATAGATATGAGTTCAACAATACCTATAAAGAACAATTGGAAAGTACGGGCTTGATTGCCTCTGGAATAAACAGTGTTACGAATTTAGTTGAAATTGTGGAGCTTAAGGACCATCCTTGGTTTATAGGGGTACAGTATCATCCAGAGTATAAGAGCACTGTGGCAAAACCACATCCGCTGTTTGTTGGTTTTGTTCAAGCGGCCCTAGCGCACAAAAAGGCATAAACTAGTGCCACTATGGCATATAGTCCGTATTTGGGCATATATTTGCGTTTACAAAATTAGGTTTCAAGCATAAAGCGAAAGATTACCTTATTAACAAGATATTTTTTAGATGGAAGAAAAGAAAATGGATGTGAATTCTATAATCGGTTTTGTACTGATTTTTGGAATACTCATCTTCATGTTTTATCAAAACCGTCCTACACCGGAGGAGATAGCAGAGAAAGAAGCACAACAAGAACAAGTTGAGGCCCAGGAAGCTGCCGCAGAGTTAGAAACAGTAGCACCAGTGCAGAACGAAACACCAGTGCTGGATGTAACCGACTCAACAGCTGTGGCTAGTTATAAAAGTCAAATCGGGGCATTTGGTTTTACCCCGCCTACTGCCGGAACTACAGTTCTGGAAAACGATGTGTTGTATTTAAAAATAAGTAATAAGGGCGGTCATGTCGTAGAGGCCAAAATGAAGAACTTCGTTACCTACGATTCTATTCCCGTGTATTTGATTAAAGATGGTAATGCATCTTTTGGACTTTCCTTTTCCACAACCGACAACCGTGTTTTAAATACCAAGGATTTGTACTTTGAACCTTCCATGACCAGTTCTGGAAACAACCAGGTTCTTTCTTTAAAAGCAAAAACAGCCAACAATCAATACTTGGAATACCGATATGAAATGAAACCAAATGACTATTTGGTGGATTTTACGATTAGGAGTCAAGGCTTGGATAATGTAATTGCTGATGGTAAGCCTGTTGCCTTGGATTGGAAATTGAAAGCGATACGACATTCTAAAAGTATTGTTTACGAAAATAGATATACACGTTTAACCTATAATCATGAAGATGATAAGTTGAGCAAGCTCTCAGAAGGAAGTGATGATGAAGAATTGGAGGAGCGAATTAAATGGATTTCTTACCGGCAGCATTTTTTCAGTACTATTTTAGCCTCGGATGAGCACTTCAAAACTGGAGAACTAACATCTAAGAATCTTGTAGAAGAGGAAAGTAGAACTTTTGGATTTCTAAAGGAATACGAGTCAGTACTTCCTCTAGAATTAAAAGGCGGAGAACTGACTAAAAATATGCATTGGTATTTTGGCCCTACGGATATAGAAGTACTTTCAAATTACGAGGATTTAGGTCTTGTTGATTCCATTCCTTTTGGTTGGGGTGTTTTTGGTTGGATCAATCGGTACGTGTTCACCCCATTTTATTCCTTTTTAGGAGGAATGTTGCCTGCCGGAATTGCAATTATCATCATGACGATTTTGGTGCGTTTGGCCATGTCTCCCGTTACGTATAAATCGTATTTGTCACAGGCAAAAATGAAGGTGTTAAAGCCAGAGATTACGGAGCTAGGTGAAAAGTTCAAGGACAACGCCATGAAAAAACAGCAAGAAACCATGAAGTTATATGGTAAGGCTGGGGTGAGTCCTATGAGTGGTTGTGTGCCTGCATTTCTACAAATGCCAATATTCTATGCACTATTCATGTTTTTTCCTACCTCTTTTGCATTACGGCAAAAACCATTTTTATGGGCAGATGATTTGTCTTCTTTTGATACTATTTATCAATTTCCAGAAGGTTTTGCAATACCGTTTTATGGAGACCATGTAAGTCTGTTTCCTATTTTGGCTTCTATCGCTATCTTCTTTTATATGATGATGACTACGGGGCAGAATATGCCTACCCAACCAGGTATGCCTAATATGAAGTTCATCATGTACCTCATGCCCTTCATGATGTTATTTTTCTTCAACAATTATGCGAGTGGATTGAGTTTGTATTATTTTGTTTCTAACCTGATTACCATAGGTATTATGTTGGTGATCAAAAACTTTATCTTGGATAACGATAAGATACATGCCCAAATACAGGAAAATAAAAAGAAACCTAAAAAGGAGAATAAATTCCAGAAGAAAATGCGTGAGATGATGGAACAGGCAGAATCTCAGAAGAAGAAGTAAGGGAATAGTTTTTATTTTTTCCATATGTTCGTGATTTGTTAACTGTAAAAAAGGTGCTATAGACTAGGTTGCTCAAGCTAAGAGAACTCTATTCCATTTCTCAAAGCATCATTTTTGAGCCAAAGGCAGCACTTCAAAAGTGTTAGAATACATTTTTTTACGCCCTAACAGGTTTTAAAATTCACTCGAAAGCGGCGTCTATTTCAAATAGGCTCACTAAAATATTCGTGGTGTTGGTTTTAAGCTTAAAACAAAAAAGCCGCTACAATTTGTAGCGGCTTCTGCCATTGATTAAGGTTTGGTTTGGTAAGATTTGGGATAGTAAATATGCTTCATATTTCTACTTAAAAAAAAATAGAGTTGTAAAGTGGTTGTTTTTGTATGCTAATATGTGTTATGCTGATGTTTGAATTTTTTAGTTTTTATAAGTATCGTATAACTTTACAATAAAATTTCCTTGAAGAAATATTATTTTCAAATTTTTTATAAAAAATTAACCGAATAAAACGGTAGTTCCTAGTGATTCAGAATCTCCCAAACTTTTGTTGGTATCTTATGGATATTTAAGAGGTACTATTATTTTACCTTTTTACTTAGAAATGAATTGAGTTTCTAAAAAATCGGTTCGTCCTAAAAGTAAAAAGTCCTGTTTAGAAAACAGGACTTTTGTGTACATTCTTAAGACATTTTAGTGTATTAAGGCATCCCAAACCTCCTGTGGTATGAGCACCTTGTTTATAACATGCACTACGCCGTTTCTTGCCTCCACATCTTCGATTACCACTTGAGTGTGGTCGTTAGATGCTGGATCTTCAAGGACAATAACACCGTCATTTCTAATTTCAACAACTATGGATTCACCTTGAAGCGTGTTTACTCCGCTTAAGGTACTCAAATCCCTTTTGAACTTGGTTCCTGAAATTACATGATATAGTAGAAGTTTTGCTAACAGTTCTTTTTCAATCTCGGTATCGAAATCAGCTAGACTGTTATAGTTGTTTCCTGCCAAATCCAAGAAATCTTGGAACGATTTATTGGTAGGTGCAAAGACTGTAAACGGCTCGTCTCCGCCTAATGTTTCTACCAAACCGGCATCAGCTTGTCCTAAGGCTTGAACCAATACACTAAGGTCATCAGTTGCAACTGCAATCTCCACAATTGTTTTCAAGCTCATTTGGGCAAGAAGGTCCAACACTTCCTGTGGCAATAACACTTTGTTTATTACGTGTACGACACCGTTACTCGCTTCAACATCGGCAAGCACAACGGTTGCATTGTCTTCCGTAGCATCTTCTATATGTACCGTACCGTCCTTGATATTGACACCTACATTTTCTCCTTGAAAAGTCTCAATAGTTTGTCCATTGCTTAAATCTGTTGAGAACGCTGCTGTACCTGCTACTACATGGTAAGTTAGTACTTTCACCAACAAATCTTTTTCAGCTTCGGTATCAAAATCGGCTAAACTGTTATAATCATCTCCTAAAGCATTCAATAATCCCACAAATGCTTCATTGGTAGGAGCGAAGACGGTGAAGGGACCTGTACCGCTAAGGGTTTCTACCAATCCAGCATCAGCTTGTCCTAATGCTCCTACCAATAAACTAAGGTCATCGGTTTCAACAGCAATCTCCACGATTGTTTTTAAGCTCATTTGAGCTAGTAGGTCCAATACTTCTTGTGGTAGTAATACTTTGTTAATTATATGTACTACCCCGTTAGTTGCTGCTACATCTGCTGTAGTTACAGCAGCATTCGTTTCTGTCGCATCAATTATATGTACTGTACCGTCCTTGATATTGATACCTACATTTTCTCCTTGGAAGGTCTCAATAGTTTGGTCATTGCTTAAATCTGTTGAGAAAGCTGCTGTACCGGCTACTACATGGTATGTTAATACCTTAACTAATAGGGTCTTTTCTGCTTCTGTATCAAAATCTGAAAGACTATTGAAATCGTCCCCTAATAGCGCTAATAAATCTACGAACGCCTGATTTGTCGGAGCAAAAACTGTAAAAGGACCTTCACCATTCAAGGTTTCTACTAAACCGGCATCAGCTTGAATCAACGCATCTACCAATAGACTTAAATCATCCGTTGCAACCGCGGTATCAACAATACTCTTAAGCGAAAGGCTTGCTACAAAATCGATAGCAGATTGTGGTAATAAAACTTTATCAATGGTATGCGCTACACCATTAGAAGCCATAATGTCAGTAGCTGTGATATTTGCATCGGTTCCAGAAGCGTCTCCAATAACAAAAGTATCACCCGAAGCTATTACTTCTATAGTATTGTCAGCAAGTGCTGTTCCTACAGCACCAGGAGCTAAATCCTCAGCTAGTACTCTAGCAGCGATAACGTGGTATAATAAGATGTCTTTCAGCAAAGCTATTTCTGCTTCTGTATCAAAATCATCCAAGCCGTTATAATCATCACCTAAAATATCCAATAAAGCAACAAAAGCATCGTCTGTTGGAGCAAAAACAGTAAAAGGACCTTCAGAAGATAAGGTCTCAGCTAATCCTGCTTTAATAACCGCTGCTTCTAGGATGGACAATGCTTCTGTGGCAACGACAACATCTACGAGCGTTCCTGTTTCATTAGTCATCTCTCCATTGTTCAAAGCATCAATGATTGCTTTTGGCAATAATACTTTGTCGATAACGTGTACAACACCATTACTAGCTTCTACATCGGCAATAACGACCTTAGCGGCCTGAACTTCGGCTGCTTGTTTATCCTTAATAAAAACGCCACCTTCTAAACTTATGACAACATCTTCTCCCTGTACTGTAGGAATCATTTGATCTGCACTTAAGTCGGTAGATTTGGCTGCAACACCGCTTACCACATGATATTTTAAGATAGTGGCCAGGATGTCTCTTTCTTCGGCTGTATCAAAATCGGCCAAAGTTTCAAATCCGTCCAGGGATTCCAATAGCGCTGTAAAGGCTGCGTTTGTGGGCGCAAAAACTGTAAACGGTCCATCTCCACTTAAAGTTCCGATAAGATCTGTTCCCTCATTGTTGTCCGCACTTGTCAATGCCGCTACCAGCGAGGCAAGGGCGTCATCACCAGCTGCCGTTTCTACAATATTCTTTTCTGCTACTGTTCTTGCGGTAAGGTCATCATTTTCGTCATTGTCACAGGACCATGCTACGAAAACGATTGCCAAAAGTGCAAGTAAACTTTTAATGGATACTACTTTTTTCATAATGTGTGTTTTAGGTAAATTGTTTAACTTATTTTTAATAAAATATAACTTAAATGGTCAAATTGTTTTTGAGGCAACTTTCAACGTTTAGTTAATTTTGTGGAGTCATCTTCCTATAAACGCTTACTTTATGTGCTTTTTTTAAACAATTAAATCATTTTGTTTACTACTATCTATAAGATGTATAAAACAGCAAAGGGTTGCTTTTGTTTATTAAATATTTAGAAAAGTTTAACAGAACGAATACAATAGTGGTTGATTTTCAAAGAAAGGAATAAAAAAAAGCCGCTTAATAGCGGCTTTTAAAAAATAGGTAATTAGTATATGTTAATTAGTTGTATCCGGAATCATTACTTTGTTAAGTACGTGGATTACTCCGTTTCCAGCTTGTACATCTACTGCAATAATACCTATATCCATAGCTCCAGAACCATCTGTTACATCGGCGATGTTAGGGTCTGTTCCTGGAAGTGTTATAACGATGTTGTCGCCTTCTAGAGTTGGAGCGGTAGTATCACCATCAACCGTTAAATCACTAGAACGAACATTACCGTTTACAACATGGTGCTGTAATACACTCGTTAATAATGTTTCATCTATATCGGCTACTTCATTCCAGTCCATATTGCTGTCCAATAAGGCTTGGAAAGCGGCATCAGTTGGTGCGAATACGGTAAATGGTCCATCACCTGTAAGCGTACTTACAAAATCGGTATTTGGAGTTCCCGAAGTCAATGCCGTTACCAATGGGGCAAATGTTGGGTCTGCTACTGCGAAAGTTACTACTGAAGGAATATCGATTACTTCACTTACAGCATGTACTACCCCGTTCGTAGCTACGATATCGAAGTTGCCTTCTACAACACCACCCGAACCATTAAATGTAACACCGTCGTCTGTGTTTATATATAAGCTTAACTTGTCACCGTCGGCATTTTCGGCGGCTGTGTTAATGTAGGAATTAGTTAAATCTGCAGAAAAAGCAGAAGCACCTACTACTACGTGATTGGATAATACGTTGGCGATGTCATTGTTGTTTGGATTATTAAAAGCATCAAAAGCACTATTGATGGGAGCGAAAACGGTAAATGTTTCATCAGTACTGGATAATAAGTCTGTGAACGTTGTATTATCATTAGCAGTTAATGCACCGACTAAAGATGTTAATGCACTGTTGGCTACAGCATGATCAACTATATTCGGTAATCCAATTACGGCATCCACTACATGAACAACACCATTAGTGGCTTTAATATCCGCTAAGTCTAAATTAACATTTGAAACACCGTTTAAACTTACCCCGTCTGTTAAGTCAACAAACATACTTAAGTTTCTACCCTCTACACCAGCAGTTGAGGATGTAGGGACATATCCTGTACTCAAATCTGTTGAGAAATTAGCGCCTGCAACTACATGGTTCAATAATACTTGCGTCAAAACATCGGTAGGTACAGCGCCAAGGTCCGCAAAATCGTTTGCCTCTAAAAATGCTTCAAAAGCCTCGTTCGTTGGTGCAAATACGGTAAAAGGTCCTTCACCAGCTAATACTGATGGTAAATCACCATCGGCAGCTACTAAGGCGGCAACTAAATTACTTAACGCCGGCGTAGCAATGGCTAAATCTGTAATAGAACTTAATAAGACTCCCTCTAAAGCATCAATTGCCGCTTGAGGTAATAGTACTCTATCGATGACATGTACAATACCATTGGTTGCTTGAACGTTGGCAGTTACTACATTTGACGCTTTACCCTCTGCGTCCACAAATGCAGCTCCGCCTTCCAAACTTACGGTCAAATTTTCTCCCTGTACTGTAGTTATGGTCATTCCTTCTGTTAAATCTGTAGAGGCTACTGCTGCACCAGAAGCTACATGATATGTTAGTATGGTAGCCAGTAAATCCTGCAATTGCTCGTTATTAAAGTCTTCTAAAGAATCAAAACCGTCCAAACGGTCTAAAAGATTGGCGAAGGCCTCGTTTGATGGTGCTAATACGGTGAAAACACCAGCTTCATTACCTAAGGTATTAATAAGCTCGTTGTTAGCGCTTTCATCAGCTTTCGCTAGCGCTGCCACCAAGCTGCTTAATCCATTATTATTCTGAGCTGTTTCTACAATATTGGCTGGCGCTGCCGGTATAATTATTGGGCCATCGTTGTCATCATCATTATTGCATGACACTGCAAAAACTAGTGCAAATGCCAATAAAGTCGGTTTTAACCTTTTTACTAAATTGTTCATTGTTTTAGGGTTTTAATGTTAAATTGTTTAATTATAATTGTAAAAGTATAAACACTTTTGGTTAATGTGTTTAAAGGTTTTGTTAAAATTTATTTATGCTGATTTCTCTTTTTACCAATAATTTTGGACTACTCACATACTAAAACATATTGTAATACTTACCACTAAAGTGTAGATGATGAATCCGCTAAAGGGTTGCTTTTGTTTGTTATAATTTTGCAAAAGTTTAACAAAATGAACTATTCCGCTTGATTGTTGTCTGAATGTTCTAATAAATAAATCAAGTCTTTTGATAGCAACCGTGGTATTATTTAACTGATAGTATCGTCGTGCTAGCGGATGTTTAGGTTAATTTCAGTCTTATTAGGTTATACAATTACCCCATACGTGTAATTTCGTATTTTTGTAGCGACAAATGGGAGGTATGAAAAAAGTAGTAATAGGATTGTCCGGTGGTGTAGATTCCAGTGTAGCTGCACATTTACTGAAAGAGCAAGGTTACGATGTAATTGGAC
>CAZUIE010000015.1:18229-34304 GCA_964620945.1 uncultured Maribacter sp. | reverse complement strand
TCTTTGCCAAAAACGATATGTTCTTTGCCTACCCAAACAATTACAACCATTATGTGAGCTATTACCGAAATACCTACCAGCATGGAGGGGTTTCCTTAGAAGAAATGATTATTCCTTTTGTGGTTTTGGAGCCTAAATAGTATAAGAAATACCATTGGAGTGCTACTGTTTTACTTAGGCTCTTGGCGTAGAAGAACGAAGTAATACCGCAACTGATACCGTTATTTACTTTCTGATGACCGCCACTAGTCCGAGACTAGCGGGAGCGGGGAGCTCTCCTTTATGTTACCATAAATTCAGGTTAATAAAGCAAAACTTAAATAATTGCCCCTAAACTAATGAATATAAAGTTATGAAATATATGAAGGCCTAGAACAATTAAAAAATTATATTTAAGTCGTATATAACTAAAATATATTCCTAAAAGCAATTGTATTAAAATAAGAAATGGAATGAAGTAAATTTGCGAAACCGAAGTAAAATCAAAGTTTGAGGTATGAATTAAACCAAAGAATATAATATTGTAATAAATGAATAAACGCAGGTTCTTATTAATAAAGTTTTCTATTTTTTGTGGCATATAAATATTTAGAAATAAACCTAAGACTAACATTATCAATAATCTAATATAAAAATTTACATCTATTAGATACAAAAGATGTAAGTAGAGAACAGTTTGAACTGCTAAACTTATTGATAAATTAAATTTTGAAGGATTTAAGGCTAATCTAAAGGAAACCTCTTCTATAATTGGAGCTATACATGCAAAAAAAATCAACTTCCATCCTAGAGAATTATTACTATTAACTTTACTATCGAAAAGGATTTTGAAATCATCGAACAATATATAAAAGATTGTAACAAATACTGCCCAAACTATAATACTTAAAATGTCAAAAACGACAAACCTCCAAAATTCTTTTGAAATTACTTTAAAGGTTATTTTATTGGAAAATTTAATAGTTTTTTCTGGTTGTAAAACAAATTTATATATGCTTGAGATTAACTGCATTTAGCTAATTTGTATTGAAAGACCATCAATTTTTGAAAAAATTGATGGTCTTAATTATAATGATTTAGGAAACTATCCTATCGGCTACAATGTGAACAGCAACGAGAACAGTTGCAACTGAAGCTCCGATAAACCAGCCTATTGCTTCTCCTACTTCTCTAGCACCACCACCATTAACTAATAATAAATCGTCATTATTTAATTCTTTAAGCTCCATAATATATAAATTTTAAAATTAGTGATGTACTCTCATGTGCGCGCCTACTACAGAATCGAAGCCTGCCTTTACACCTTCAACAAATCCTTCTACGGCTTCGCCGAACCATGTTGGTACAAGAACAGGAATATAAAATCCACCTTCTAAAATTAATTTTTCATTCTTAGTTAACTCTTTTAAACCAAAATCTTTTAAACTTTCCATTTTTCAAATAATTTTAAATTAAACATTTATTTTTTGCATTTAAAACCTATGTTAACCTAGCGCGCTGTTTTAAATACAATATAAATATGCGAATAGGCACTCTCAAAATTTGATAGTCAGTAACTAAAAATGTTAAAATTTCAATATTTTTACAAGATTACTAAAATTTTGACCCCCAGAAAGGCTGCGTTCTTCTATCGCATCTAATTCTTGCACAAAAAAACCACATTTAAACTTAGTAGTTTCCGTGTAGCTATAGCTTTGAATAGCTATGTTGTAACACACAGGTGCGTTCATTTCTTTCATGGTCTCTATAATACGAAAAACTGTTGCTTCGGATACTTGCAAGCGTTTCGCCAATTGTTTAGGACTTCCTGTTGCTTTTAATCTAATCAACTGGTCTACGCGTTCTAAAAGAGCTATTTGCTTTGTTAACTGCTTCATAAAAGTGTTATTTTTGGGCTATACTGCCGATTTTAATTTAAACGTTAATCTTGGCAATTGTTGCCGCCATAATCTGTAGTACAGCCCTCGTTTTTCATAAAGAGCCTCATGATTGCCTTGCTCAACCACCTCTCCTTTTTCCAATACTACGATGGTATCTGCATTCACTACGGTACTTAAGCGATGCGCTATTATTACAATGGTCTTATTTTGTTGGCGCATCTGATCTATCGCTTTTTGTACGAAGGTTTCGGACCCACTATCCAAAGAAGATGTAGCCTCGTCCAAGACCAAGATTTCCGGTTGTTTGTAAAGGGCCCTTGCTATGGCAATACGCTGTTTTTGCCCGCCACTAAGACTTGCCCCATTTTCTCCTAAATACGTGGCAAAGCCATTTGGCAAGCTTTCTATAAACTCCAAAATTCCAATATCCTTACATATCTGCATTATTAAATCCATGTTGGGCTGTAAGGTGCCTACGGCAATATTTTCTATAACATTACCTGCAAACAGGTCTATCTGCTGTGGTACTACCGCTACCAGTTCACGAAGGCTTTCATTGTCCATATATTTTAGATTGGTCTGCCCAATGGTGATTTTGCCTTTGTTAATAGGGTAAATATTCTGCAAAAGGGAAACCAAGGTAGATTTACCAGAGCCACTTTCGCCTACAAAGGCGGTAATTTTTCCCTTTTTAATTTTTAAGTTAAAATCTTTAAAAACTTCTACCCTTGTGCCATAGTTAAAGCCAACATTTTCAAAGCTGATATCTCCAATTTTATCTTTGGTCAATACTATTTTTTCTCCTGACTCCTCACGCTCCAAATCGAGTATTTCAAAAAGGCGTTCAGCAGCAATCAATGCATTTTGAATCTCCTTGTTCGCTCCGATTAAACTTACCAGAGGTCCTGTAAAATAACCTACAATGGCATAAAAAGATAAGAGTTCACCTGGGGTAATTTCATTATCTATCACAAAACCAGATCCCGCCCATAACAAAATAATGACAAAGATCTGTGAAATGGTATTGGAGGAAGTTCCAGAAAAAATGGAGTTTAGGGCAGATTTATACCCTGTATTCAGCAACTTAATAAACCGTGTTTCCGTTTTTAAATTCGCAAAGCTTTCCAAACCAAACCTTTTGATGGTTCCTACGGAATTTATGGACTCCACCAACTGGCTCTCCAAATCTGCGGCATCTTCCATAACCTTGCGCTCCACTTTTTTGTTCAATCTATTAACCACCCAGTAAATGACTACATAAATAG
Source organism: uncultured Maribacter sp. (assembly GCA_964620945.1). GTDB lineage: Bacteria > Bacteroidota > Bacteroidia > Flavobacteriales > Flavobacteriaceae > Maribacter. The sequence goes on along the minus strand of CAZUIE010000015.1, from coordinate 31,159 downwards.
GAATAATGGCTGCCATAATCAACGCCAGCTTCCAATAGTAAGAAAACATAAGCGCAAAGGAAAAAACGACTATCAACACATTAACCGTCAACGAAAGGGCTACACCATTTATAAAATTTCTAATTTTTACGGCATCTCCAATTCTAGATATGATTTCCCCTACGCGCATAGTATCAAAAAACTGCTGCGGTAATTTTAACAAGTGTTTGTAGTAGCCCAAAATAAGTCGTGCATCTATCTGCTGTCCGGTCTTAATTAGAAATACATCCTTAAAAACCCCTATCAGCACTTTAACCACTAAAAGCACTACCATAATAACGCTCAATAGGTTCAAAAGCTTTGTATTACCGTCTATAAGCACATAGTCTGTAATCTTCTGGATATAAATAGCGGTAGAAAACCCCAATAAAGTATAGACGAGTGCACCTATAAAAGCCTGTACCAATACCGTTTTATGTGGCCGTAACAGGAACCAAAACCGTTTGTAGACAGACACTTTTTCATTACCCACCTTAAAATCCTCATTGGGCACCAACAATACCAACACGCCTGTCCATTCCTTTTTAAAATCTTCGTGACTTCTTTTTTCCATCTTCCCACTTCCGGGATCCATTACCGTTACATGGGTTTTAGATATATCGTAAAGCACCACATAATGATGCAGAACTTCTTTAACAATGATGTGGGCAATAGCCGGTTTGGGAATTTTAAACAAACTGTCAAAATCTCCCCGAACACCTTTGGCATCAAAACCCAGTTTTTCGGCAGCTTTGATCAATCCAAAAACATTTGTACCTTTTTTATCGGTACCTGCGTATTGTCTTATCCTAGCAATGGGATAATTTAATTTAAAATGTGCTGCTATAGAGGCTAAACAAGCCGCTCCGCAGTCGGTAATATCGTGCTGCTTTACTGTTTTTTTCGCCATAATTAGTTGCTTGTTACTAGTTCGTTTCCGTTTCCTGGGTTTAGCCAATCATCCATTTTGTCGTAAAGGAGGTCATACAAGGTTCGTTCTGTAATTTCAAATCTTGCGTTTAATGTCATTCCCTTTCCTAAGGGCCTGCTATAGCCATTTTTTAGTTTTAATTGCCCCTCATTTAATTTGCATTGTATTTTATAAAAAGGTTGGTTCTCAATAAATTCTACATCCTCCCCTACACGAATAATTTTGCCGGAGGCAAGCCCCCATTGGTTGTAGTTGAAAGCGTCAATTTGAAAAGTAACGTCCTTATCCTTATCTATGAGGCCAATATCCTTAGGCGAAATATAACATTCTGCAATAAGTTCCGTATCTGGTGTTATTTCTCCCAACAGCTTACCTGCATTAATAAAACTTCCATTATTCATACTGCTACTATTTATTAAAGTACCTTTTATAGGAGCTGTAATCACATAGCTCTTTTTGTTGTTCATTACCTGTTCCACATTGTTTTCATATTCAATAAGTTGATTCTCCAACTCCGTTATGGTGGCTTGCCAAGAGTTTCTGGTACTTTTTTGAAATTGATGCAGTGCGTTATTTTCCAAATCATAGGCCAATTTGCTATCCTCATATTCCACCTTTGCAATGACTCCTTTGGCTAAAAGCTTTGTATTCCTCTCCAAGGCTATTTTAAGATTTTTTAGTTTGGTATAGTGTTGGGTTAATCTGGCATTGTATTGTATCATTTCCCTTTTAAACTTTGGGGTCAACAAGGTAGCCACGGCACTGCGTTTATTGGATACTATATTCTTTAAGTCGGCAATTTCCTTGGTAATAATCTCGATTTTTTTGTGGTTCAGGTTTAATTGGTCGTCCAGAACGTTGGTTTGTAATACCACTAGGGTATCGCCCATTTCAACTTTTGTATTATTTTCTATTGCATTATAGGTTACTCTGCCAGGATTGATACTGGTAATGGACATTCTATCCTTATTAGGTTTTAGCAGGCCTCTACCCGAGGTAAAGATGGGGATACTTAGGAAAGGTAAGACCGCGATACCGCAAACCATTACCAAAAGAACCAACCCATAAATAATGGTGCTCTTTACGGTATTTTTTGGAATAAAATACTCCGTACTATGCTCAATAATTTCTTTTGGAAATAGTTCTTTCATAATTAAACACTGAAAATCAAATATAGATTATTTTCTATATAAATAAAATAAATATAGAATTTAATCGACTTATAAAGTATACGCAGCGATAATGTTTAACAAATGAAGTAGTAGAGGGAATATTGTTATATTTGTAAAATAATTGCAAATAGAGAACGTTTTCTACTTATTATGCTTAAAACCATTGACCGATTAATCCAGTTTATCAAATACGCTGGCCTTAGTGCAAGACAGTTTGATTTATCTATTGGTGCTTCTAATGGATATACATTACGAATGCAAAAGAACAGCGCTTCTATTGGTAGCGATGTTATAGAAAATATACTCAAAGCGTACCCACAACTAAATGTAGTTTGGTTAATTACCGGTAAAGGAGAAATGCTAAATGAAGAACTTATCTTGGATTATGATAAACTACCTGAGGAGAAACAACGGGAAATAGAAAAAATCATTGAGGCAAAAATTAGGGAAAAACAAGAAGAGGAATTAAAGCGGTTGCTTAAAGAGGTTACTGCCGAGATAGAAAAAAAAGAGAAGAAGCAATAGGTCTTTATTTCTAAATTACCTGAGGCTAACAATACTGTAGGATTCTTATATTTATTTTACTTGTTCACTATCGTGTAAAAGAATTCTATAATAAGCCCAATAATTCTTTGTTTTCTATTTTCACTTTTACTGCAATCACTTTACCAATCTTTTATGGTCTATCAACGTATTTAGATAGATTTGTTCCCAAGCTTAATTTAAATGCTTAGCTTAAAACGTTCTAAATAGCCTATTCAACAACCCTACTTTTTTAGCAACCCTACTTTTTTACTTTGGACTCCAATTGTTGTTTTAATTTTAATAGTTCTTCGAGTTTATAGAATTTGTGCGCCTTGTGATTGCCCATTCCGTTTATAAGAGATAGGCTTTCTTTTTCTTGTGAAGTAAAGCCTTTAGCGTTTTTGGTAATTAACTCATCTATTTTTGCACTAATTTCTTTTTGATAATCAATAATCAAATTAACGTAGTTTACTTTTACCCCAATAAACACAAGAAGGGCTGACAAACCAAAAATCCAAGGCAACATAGTAAATAAAGAATATTCATCGATTATCTTATAAGGCTGAAATAATTCCCAAAGTTGGTATGCGGTCATAAATATGGGAGAAAGCAAGGCATATTTATACCATTTGAAAGAGGTTACGAACCAAATTAACAAACATAATAGAATCGATACTTTATTGAAAAGCACATGAGACATAGTCTTCACATCTCCAAAGTTCAGGCTTACAATTTTAAAATCTAAAACATAAAAAAACTGCGCTCCCTCTGGAAAAAACAGTTCAACGTATAACAACAAACTACTTAAAACTATAAAGAATATAATTACTATATCGAAAACAAGGATAGAATTTCTTCTAGTCATCCTATGCTTCTTAATTTCTTTGGAAATGGTTGTATCCAAATATACTAAATGTGTTAAAGAGGCATATTTACTTTCCTTCTTTGTTTTAATATAAGTCAAAAATGAATTAATGATATCTTTACTAAAAAATATACCATTGGCTTTTAAAGAAGAAAAAGGATGCTTTTCAAGGTCACGCTGATAAGAATATTTTTTAATCAATAGGAGAAAAAACACGAAAATTATAATAACGCATAGTGCAAATAACGTTAGATTATTCTCTATGATTTCAGGATAGTACAATTGGTTTTTTAGTAAATACGATAACCTAATTATAAGAGGCGACAAAATGAACCATTTCCAACGATAAGTGCATTCAAGAAACCAAATAATTAAAAAAAATAATGGTATCAGCAAGGAAAGAATAATCCACATAAAAATCTCCGCACTTGCATAGTGGTGATAATACGAATAGCTAAAAACCATAATATAGTCATCAGTATCGCTATAAAACAAATGCAAAAATATCGTGAACGGTAAAGTCACAATTAAAAATGCGACAATTCCTTCTTTTATATAAATAGTTCTATTATACTTACTCAATATATTAATATTAAGGATGATTAACGAGAGCTTTTAAGACAAACGTTTAAATGACGAAGATAGTTTATACTTTAAACGAAATCAATCAAATTGCAGCTGCGGTCATAAAAAATGCCAAAAGCAAAAGCCTAGCCATTTACGCCCCAATGGGTGCTGGTAAAACAACGCTTATTAAAACGTTAGTGGCAGAACTGGGCAGCTTGGATACGGTAAGTAGTCCCACCTTTGGGTTGGTCAATGAATACCATGATCTTAACGGAGCAGTATTAGCCTACCATTTTGATTTTTATCGTTTAGAAGATGAAATGGAAGCCATGGATATGGGATTGGAAGATTATTTACATTCTGATGCTTGGATTATTATGGAATGGCCAGAAAAGATTCCTAATTTAATTCCACCGGATACAATGAACATCAACATTGAAATCCTGACCCCTACGGAACGTAGAATTTCGTTTTAGTATGCATACTTATAACTTATATAGCAAACAGAGTACCAAAAGGTTTACTTCCTACTAACTGAACCACTTTTTTTATTGTATTTTTTCGATGAAATACCTGTTTTTCGTTAAAATGTAAGTTTTAAACGTTAAAATACACGTTTTTAACGTTTAAAAGCATGATGAGTGTACTTTATTTCTTACATTTGATGTAGACATTATAAGTTAATACTCAAAAACCCCTAACGAAAATGAAAAACAAAAACAGAATTATCGCAACTATTGCACTTGGTACTTTCTTAACTGCTATGGTTTTACCTTTAGTGGAAAAAACTCACGAATTAAGTATTGATAAAAGAAAAATAGAAGTGCCTAGTAGAAGAGGTCAAAAGTAAATACTTGTTAAAATACAAATTATAAAAAAGGGCAATCAATAAATTGCTCTTTTTTTCGTTATGGTAATCTAAACCCTTATCAAATTTAGATTATATTTTGACTACGAAAACTCAAAAGAGACTACGAACAGATGCCAAAAGGAAATTATTCCTTGATACATTTGTAGTACTTTTCATCATTTTATCTCCGTTTATTTTCAAACTCCATGAATATGTTTCTACCGATGAAGGCGCCGTTTTAAATATTCTGGGATATGAAATAGATGACAATGGCTTTCAGGATCTTGGCGTTTATGTATGGGTATTGTTAGGTAAGCTTGTACCTCTTGGATTACTTCTGATTTGGTTTTTCACTTGTAAACACTGGTGGTACCATATCATTTTAATTCCAGTATTAATGTATTCATTTCAGTTATTTGAAGTGGCATACAGTTATGACAACTATATAGATACCAAAAACCTTTTGTGGTTACTACCAATTTGTATGGTGTTGATACCGTTCGTTTACTTTATAAGAATTAAGTTGTACGATAAATATGTTCACGGGATAGACCTTGAAGCTATGGACGCCGAATTAGCAGCGCTAAAGTCCAAAGATGAGATAAGTGGAGTAAATGATACTCTGGATGAAAATTTAGACAATCTTACCAATGAATCTATTGCAGATGAGTTAGACCGTAAATTATCTACACGGAATTTGGAACAAGCGGCAAAACAGTTTCAAATAAGACTGCAGAACTTAGTCAGTTTTAACAGTAAACAAGAGTAGGTTTACCCTTGTTTTTCAACCACATACTATTTTAGCTAAAAATTGTACATTTGAAGGCAACACCTTATAGTGGGTTTTAGACCATTTTCACCTATGAATCAACCTTCATCACCCTTTAGTAAACAGCAGTTGCTTCCCCAGGAAGAAACCTTGGAAATCTTAAAACAAAAAGGCGAACTTTTTATAGGTTTACCGAAGGAAAATCAATACCAAGAAAAACGAATATGCCTTACCCCAGATGCCGTAAATGCCATTACCTCCAATGGGCATCGTGTACTTATTGAATCGGGTGCTGGAAAGGGAGCTCATTTTTCGGATTTGGATTATACCAATGCCGGAGGTGAAATTACTAAGGATACGGCCAAAGTATTTGGCTGCCCTTTATTGTTAAAAGTGGAACCCCCTACTCTTGCGGAAATTGGAATGATCAATCCGCAGACCACCGTTATTTCCGCCTTACAGATAAAAACGCAACGAAAATCCTATTTCGAGGAATTGGCCCGTAAACGAATTACCGCCATAGCCTTCGAATACATAAGGGACGAAGACGGGAAATTCCCCGCTGTACGTTCCTTGAGTGAAATTGCAGGAATTTCTTCCGTACTTATTGCTTCGGAGCTCATGTCCGCCAGTAATAAGGGTAATGGACTCATGTTCGGGAATATAAGTGGTGTTCCCCCTGTTGAAGTTGTTATCATTGGTGCAGGTACGGTAGGGGAATTTGCAGCACGATCTGCTATCGGATTGGGTGCGAACATTAAAATATTTGATAATTCTATCACAAAGCTTCGAAATATACAGACTCACTTAAAACAAACCGTATACACCTCTACCCTGCAGCCTAAAAATCTTCTAAAAGCATTGAAGCGCTGTGATGTTGCCATCGGTGCTACCCGCGGAAAGGACAGGTCACCGGTGGTAGTTTCTAGTACCATGGTAGAACACATGAAAAAGGGTGCTGTTATTATAGACGTAAGTATCGATACCGGGGGTTGTTTTGAAACTTCGGAAATTACATCACACAACAAACCCACCATAGAAAAATATGGTGTTTTACATTATGGAGTTCCCAATATACCGTCTCGGTATCCTAAAACGGCAACGGTTTCCATCAGCAATATATTTACTCCATATCTGCTTAAAATAGGGGAAGATGGCGGATTGGAAAATTCGCTGCGTTTTGACAAGGGACTGCGAAACGGACTATACATGTACCATGGCATACTTACCAATAAATCGGTAGGAGAATGGTTTGATTTGCAGTACAGCGATATCAACTTCCTCATATTCTAGATTAGCACTTGTGTTTCTTTCCGTATCCGTAGGAAAACCATAATTTTACATCGGTTTAACAATAATTATATGCATATATGCCATTTTTAAAACGGTTGGGATTTTATTTGTTCGGAGTTTCTATCGGAATTTTATTTTTAGCCTTCTTCTTTAAGAAAAAAACCGAGGATACTGGGGTGTATTTCTGTTACTTGCCCAATTGCAGAACCCTAAAGGATATACGCTCGAAGCCTATGCAGTATTCCGATGCGGTTAAAGAACAGTTACAAAACAAAGAACTAGATACAACGGACATCATAGGCCTGCTTACCAACGGGGATGTAGATTTTGGGCGTAGTGAAACAAAATCTACCCCTTGCAAGACTTATATTGTGGAAGGCGAAATCAAGGATAAGAAAATGATCGCTACGGTACGCAATTGTAACAAAGAAGCCATATTAGAAAGCATAGTTCCAACCATGAATTAGTTAAACTACGATTTAAACCAAAGTTACACCCAGTTTAGATTTTCTACTTTCTAAAGCTGTAGCGATGATTAGTAAACAAAAAACAATTATATCTTTCTGCGTTTGCGTTCTTTTTTGAGCAACGAAAGTTCTCTCGTAGTCTGCCCGGCAACAGAGGTATTTTCCTCCGCTCGTCTGATCAGATAGGGCATCACGTCTTTTACCGGTCCAAAAGGCAAATATTTTGCAACATTGTATCCTCTATCGGCGAGATTAAAGGAAATATGATCGCTCATACCGTATAACTGCCCAAACCAAATACCCTCATGGTCTTTTGAAATACCTTTTTCTTGCATCAGCTCAATAAGCTTCAAACAACTTTGCTCGTTGTGCGTTCCGGAGAAAATAGAAATATTATCTAAATTGGCGATCATGTAGGCGATGGTTTCATCAAAATTAGTGTCCGTTGCCAATTTAGACGAGCATATGGGAGTGGGATATCCTTGTTCCAAAGCCCGCTCGTTCTCCTTTTCCATATAAGCCCCACGAACCACTTTCATTCCTATCTTAAACACTTCTTGTTCGGCCATTTTATGCAGTTCCTTTAAGTAAGGAAGTCTATCCCATCGGTAGGTCTGTAGCGTATTAAATACGATGGCTTTTTTTTTGTTATACTTACGCATCATTTGAGTAGCAAGGTCATCTGCGGCATCCTGCATCCAACTTTCTTCCCCATCTATTAATAGCGAAACATCCAGGTCATAAGCCTTCTTACATACCTTGTCAAATCGATTTACAACACGCTGCCATTCTGCCGTTTCCTCCGTGGTCAGCGGTTTTTTTTCTCCAATTTTTTGATATAATGCAAACCGTCCAAACCCTGTAGGTTTAAAAACAGCAAAGGGAATCGCTTCTTTTTCCTTTACAAAGTCCAGAATTTTGAGAATGGTGGCAGTGGCGTTGTCAAATGGGTCTTCTTCTTCCTTACCCTCCACTGAATAATCCAACACGGAGCATACCTTTTTCTCGAACATGCGATCTACAACTGGCAAACAATCCTCTTCGCTTATCCCTCCACAAAAATGGTCAAAAACAGTTGCACGGATTAGTCCTTCAACTGGTAACTTGGCCTTTAGGGCAAAATTGGTCATTAGGGTTCCCATTTTAACCAAGGGTTCATTGGCGATCATCTTAAAAAGAAAGTAGGCGCGTTCCAATTCTGAATCTGTCTTTAACGAGAAGGCGGTTGCGGTATCCTCAAAAATTTCATCCATAAATAGCAATATTTCTACCTCTCAAATATAATCACAGAATTTCTATTCTTTTAATTAAAAATAACCTTTATTTTGTACCCAAAACTAAGGCCAACATAGCCTTTTGATTAATCTAATATTTTTATGGAGTCTATTATTTCTGATGCTTACGCCGTACATTTTAACGCCACCGCCTATGCTTCATTAAATACGCATCTGAAGCAAGAGAATTATTCCATGATTTTTATATTGGTAGACGAAAACACGCATGATCTTTGTTTACCAAAATTCATGGCACAAATTTCAGGAGACTATCATTTCGAAATTATTGAGATTGAATCTGGTGAGGTCAACAAAACCATTCAGACCTGTCTTGGAGTTTGGGAGGCACTTTCCGAATTGGGTGCGGACCGCAAAAGCCTTATTATTAATTTAGGTGGCGGCGTACTAACGGACCTAGGCGGTTTTGTGGCATCGACCTTTAAGCGCGGTATAGATTTTATAAACGTTCCCACTACCCTACTTTCTATGGTTGACGCGTCCGTTGGTGGCAAAACGGGAGTGGACTTGGGTTCTTTAAAGAATCAGATAGGTGTTATCAACCAACCCAAAATGGTATTGGTCATTACCGATTTTTTAGACACCCTAGAAGAGCGCCAAGTCACCAGTGGTTTTGCGGAAATGCTAAAGCATGGCCTTATAAAGGACAAAGCTTATTGGGATGATTTAAAGGCAACAACTAGCCTAGCGGAGATTAAAGAACAGATTTTACCCTCCATAGTCATAAAGAATAAGGTTGTTTTACAAGACCCAACGGAACAAGGACTGCGTAAAATATTGAATTATGGCCACACCTTGGGTCATGCCGTAGAGTCACATCGGTTGGAAAGCAAAGAAACGGATACCTTACTTCATGGGGAGGCTATTGCCATTGGGATGATTCTGGAAGGCTATCTATCCCATAAATTAACGGGACTTGAACGCACTGCGCTGGAAGATATTAAAAAATCATTTCTAAGTTATTACGATAAAGTGGTTTTTTCTGAAGAAGAAATAGACCAAATTATAGAGCTTATGAAGTATGATAAGAAGAATTCACATGGTAAAATCAATTTTGTTCTGCTGAACGCTATCGGTAAGGCACAGATTGATATTACCGCATCATCAGAATTGGTACGCGAATCGTTCGCTTACTACGCGGAATAAAAAGTTCATATACTAAAAAGTAGCATTTCACAACTCTTTACCATCTACAATGGTTTAAACAGCTAGTTTAGTTAAAGGAATATACCGACCTATTTAAAACTAACCAAGTTATGTTAAGACGCTTAATAGATTACAAAAAACTAGACCATAAACTTGCCAATCTCCTAATTGACACCTACCCCCATGGTTATGGAGATGAAGACATTATTGATTTTAAAAATCAGCACGGGGACGTGGTTGAAGCAGTAGAACTAAGAACTCCTGACACGCTTTATTTGGTAAAAATCAGTAAAAGCCTCTCTAATTTTATTGCCAATTTTGAGGAGAACATTGAAAAGGAACTCGAATCAAAAACACCCGAACAGGTTATGGATAGCGAAGACTTAGATGCAGAAATAGACTTGGACCTGAGTGCAGAAATGGAGGATTTTTCCGATTTGGAATAATTAACCGTAGCGCTCTTCCAAAATCTTAGCATGATGCTTTAGGTGACCACTAATCACGAAACCTAAGGCGGCAACACTCCAAGGCATCTCGCTTGCAGTGCCAATAAACCGCAATTTTTCTTTGGACATACGCCGAAACATCACTAGTGACGCTTCCCGTACCGACAAAAATTCCGCTACAATATCGTCCAGCGTACGTTTTTCACTTTCCGATTTACTAACATAATCCTCATGATTAAATCCTGGTAAAGGCGTTTGGTCATTTTTAGAAAAACGAAACGCCCTATATTGAAAAATACGCTCGGTATCGGTAATATGGATGAGCACGCCAGCAACCGTCCATTTATTTGGACCATAGGAATAGGCAAGTTTATCAGCGGTTAGTTTTGAGGTATACGCAACAAACCAATCCCTACTACTTTCCAAGGCTTCTAGAAGGCTTTCCTCTCCAACCATACTCAAATACGTAGCATAAAAATGATTGAATTCATTTTCCCTAAGTTCTGATAATTTCATAATATCCTTATTTCATTTTAACCATCAAAAAAAGCTCAATTGTAGTTTTTCACAATTGAGCCTCCATTTCTACTTGTAAAAATTATTACAACTCATTGAAAATACGGTGCATCAAACGCTTTTTGTCGTTGAAACTTTCTTCCAATGATATCATGGTCTCTGTTCTGCTAATACCTTCTATATCATCAATTGAAAAGATGATGTTCTTTGCATGTGTGGTATCCTTGGCCCTTATCTTACAAAAAATATTGAATTTACCCGTTGTAATATGAGCAATAGTAACATTTGGAATCTGATTTAAACGCTCCAACACAAACTTGGTCTGATGCGTTTTCTCTAGAAATATACCTACGTACGCTATAAATGCATAACCCAATTTCACATAATCTAAGGTTAGGGAGGATCCTTTTATGATACCAGCTTCTTCCATCTTCTTTACGCGTACGTGAACGGTTCCGGCAGAAATCAATAGTTTCTTTGCTATATCCGTAAAAGGTGTTCTCGTATTATCGATCAGCATATCCAGAATCTGGTGATCTATTTCGTCTAGTTTAACTTTGCCCATGACTGCTTATTTTTTTACAAAATTAAAACATTATCGAATTAAATGTAAAGAATCTTGGATTTTTTTAAATAAAATGTAACCTATAGCCTTTTTTTAAGATAAAATGAGGAATAAATTTTAGTCAAAAAGAGGAATAACATTCTGATTTGCTAACCATAACCTATCCGCTGGCTTTGAAGCATCCTTAGTTTCATGGCCAAACAACGTCTTTTTAGCAACTCCTATATACTCAAGTGCAGGTTCAAACACCACCCAGTCCTTATGAAGTTTCTCTCGGAACAATATGCCTGCAGCAGTTCCCTCTTCCCTATCCGCGTTTAAAAGATGTACATTGGTAACAACTATATCATAAAACATTTTTTGATTCTCTGGAATACTGTTGTAATCAACAACCGTAAATTTTTCTAGGTTGCCGTTGGTAATCGTTTTTAGTGCTTCCAATAACGCCATGCAAATATACTCCCTAGTAGTTTCTCTTTGGTAATCGTTGGGATAATGACCGGCCTCAAATAACATCGTAGGCGTTTGTAGCATTTGAAAAGCATCGCCAACACAGTTTGCATTAAAACCATCATCATACCTCCCTACCTGACCGGGTATCTCTTGCTGTAGGCGATTATTCATGGCCGCAATAAGTTGCATGCTAATAACCCTAGAATCCGAAAGGTTCCGCTCTTCATCAAAGGCTGGCGCCAGAAAGGAAATCGTTGCCGGTTTTTCGGTTTCGCCAACATTAAATATTGTACGTTGATCATGTAGGTTAAAGCAGTAATCCGGGTTAAAGGTATCATATACGGTATTTAATACTTTACTTTCGGGTTGTGACAGATCTTGTGCATCCCTATTCAAATCAATTTGATTTGCATTCAATCGTGTATACGCCTCGGCTCCATCCGGATTTAGAATTGGAATCATTTTAAGTGTAACAGATTTTAGGATATTTTCGGATTCCCCTAATTGCCCTTTTAAATAATTGGTCAGATCTAATAGCGCTTTTGTGGTCGTAGATTCATTTCCGTGCATTTGGGACCACATAAGAATTCGGATTGGACCGGTACCAATGGCAACCGAATAAATAGGATTTCCCTCTACCGATGTTCCCAAAGTCTCAAACTGAAACGAAGCATTTAAGCCTTGCAGGTAACCCACTATATGCTTATTGGTGATATACCTTCCCTGTATATGCGCAACTTTAAAATCACTATAATTAATCTCGTTTGTCATGTATCACTACTTCTATTAACACAAAAATACAATTGTTAAAAATTACATTTGTAAACAAAAATCACTTACTTCCACGGCACCGAACGAACCAAAATCCTTACACTTGTAAACAAAAATATGTTTTACTAATTAATATATTGCAATATATTTATAATCAATTATTTATATATATCAACATAAAGTATTTAATTAATTATATTGGATTTTCATAGGTTGAATTTATGCATTGTACATCTGTAAACTTAAAGATTTGAGTAACTTTGTAAACAACTATGGATATTGAA
>CAZUIE010000015.1:0-18129 GCA_964620945.1 uncultured Maribacter sp. | reverse complement strand
TACATCTGTAAACTTAAAGATTTGAGTAACTTTGTAAACAACTATGGATATTGAAAAAATCAATCTTAGAATCGCAGAAATTTTGAAGCACTACGAGCTTTCTGCATCTTCTTTTGCGGACAGCATTGGCGTACAACGCTCTAGTATTTCGCACCTACTTAAAGGACGAAACAAACCTAGTTTAGAGTTCGTGTCCAAACTCGTTCAGGTCTATCCAGAAGTAGATTTATATTGGTTATTATATGATCAAGGAGAATTCCCAAAATCAAGTTCTACCGCAGCACCTGCTCAAGAAACACCAATCCTAAAATCAAAAACCCCTTCACCCACCACTGAAAAAGAGATAGAAAAAGTGCTTTTACTATATACGGACGGTACGTTTTCTACCCACAAACCAGCACCCTAGCTATGTAAAAATATTACAATTTAAACCACTGACTAAAGGGCTATTTTCATTATTTTGCAGTCATGATTAAAAACGTACTATTCACTTTTTTTACCGTTGTGCTATTAGCCTCGTGTTACCAACCCGAGCGTAACTGCAAGGACTTTAAGACCGGCACTTATATGTTCAACTATGAAGTTGGGGATTCCTTAAAAACCGGGAAATTTGTTCGGGGAGCCAAATACAGTGTAGATTATTATGAAGGAAAAATAGATAGCGCTAGCATCCGTTGGTTCAACGATTGCGAATTTATACTGCAAGATATCAATAGTAAGACGGCCATCCATTATAAAATTATCAGCACTACGGATAGTTCCTATACCTTTCAATACAACAAGGCGGTAAAGGACCCGAATAAGGAGCTGGATGTAAGGACCGGTACCGCTTATAAAACCAACTAACCATGTTTGACATATTCACGGACCCAGAAGCCTTCGTGGCACTGTTCACTCTTTTTCTACTGGAAGTATTCGTAAGCATGGACAATGTTATATTTATATCGTTAGCCACGGAAAAGCTATCTAAAGGAACACAAAAGAAAGCCATTTATAGCGGGTTTGCCCTGGCAATTCTCCTACGCATTCTGTTGCTCTTTTCTATTACCCTGCTGCTTTCTTTAAAAAAACCTTTTTTACTATTAACCACAGATTGGATTTCCGCTAGCATAAGCGTCCAAAGTTTAGTGCTTTTTATTGGTGGATTATTTCTGCTATTCAAAGGCACTAAAGAGCTTATAGAAAAAATAGAAGATAGACGGCATGATGAGCGGGAAGTAAAACGGGAAAGCGACAGCAGCTTCTCAAAGGCACTTGCACAACTATTTATCATTAACATGGTGTTTTCCTTAGATTTTGTCCTGAGCGGTGTTGGGATGACGCATGGGATTACTGCCGACGATTATGACGCCTTGGTCATTATCTTACTAGCAGCGTTGATTTCGCTCTTGTTGATGATATCCTTTGCTCAAAAATTAAACGCGCTGATTTCGGAACACCCTTCCTTGAAAGTATTGGGTCTCGCATTTATGATCTTAATTGGTTTTGTATTGGTAGCGGATGCCGCCCATACCTCACATCTAAGCTTATTACAAAGTGCCACTAGCGCGTTACCAAAAGGGTACCTCTATTTTTCTATGTTGTTTTGCACACTCATTGCTGTCATAGAATTACTTAGAAAGCAAAAAAGTCGTGTGGAAGAAAATGCGGAGAATAGGTAAAACCAGCGCAAAATAGGTAGTTAGTTGCTTATATACAGTTGCTCACAGAAAATCTAGTTCCTAAAAATTGAATAACGCAACAAATCTTATCCCAACGGCTTACCTTACTCAATTAGGCCTACTAAATGCCACACCCGGATTCTTATTCTTTTGCTCTCGAAACAATCGCTGTTGTTGTTTTACGGTCATGGTACTTCCATCGTGACTCCAGCCCGGAGGACCAAATATGTACATGAGCTTATCCCCTATTTTACTGGATTTTTTGGTGTCGTTCCAAATATCCTTGAATTCATGGGTTAATATAACCATAGGATTGTTGGAGTTAGGCGCATGTATAACACCATATTTTACGTCAATAGAATCGTCCAACGGAAGCCAGGTACCGAACATTCTATCAAAAATATTTAGGAATCCTCCGTGGTTTTTATCCAAATACTCCACATTTTGTGCATGATGTACTTGGTGCATAGTGTGCGTATTCATGAATTTTTCAAAAATCCCAAGCTTGGGAAGCAACACCGTATGAAGCTGAAACTGCCACAAGGCCTCAATACCTAGGCAGAAAACTACCATTTCGGGTGCGAAACCAAGCGCTGGCATCCACATGTAAAAAAAGGGCTTGTACAACAAGGTGAACCAACCGTTACGAACGGCAGTACCCAAATTAAAGTTATCCGATGAATGATGTACAATATGCGCCGCCCATAAGATGCGAATCTCGTGATTGGCCCTGTGGAACCAATAGTAGGTGAAATCATCCGCTAATTGACATAACAACCAAACATACCACGCGTAGCCAAAAGACTCGTAGCCTAACACGTGCGTTCGCACGCCATCTACAACAGGATTAAACACTTCGTAAACGTATGTGAATATAACAATCGCAGAAACAACCTTTAAAAGTGCAGCAAGAATTGCGGAACCAACACCCATAAAACCGCTAGCGAAAAGGTCTTTCCAATCATATAAATCGTGATGTTCATCGTGGTTTTTGCTGTAGGTAAGCTCTAGAAGGATAAATATTATAAAACAGGGTGCGCCATATACCAGCGGGTTTGTTAAGTCCATTTGTTTAATCCAATTTTTTTCTAAATATAGCTATTACTGCATCGAAACAACAACTTGTTTGATCTTTGGTGTTTCAATCATTCCTAAATCAAGTTCAAGCCTAAACAAGCTATTCTTTTTTTGATTTTTTCAATATCTGATTTTGTTCCGTCATCAGTTTCTCGAGATTGGAAAGCAATTCTATCTGCTTCGGGGTTTCCACTTCGGAATTATTGGGGTCCTCGGCCTTATTCTTGAATCGGTTTACAAACTTTAGAACAACAAAAATAGTAAAGGCAACGATAGCAAAGTCTATAATTACCTCTAAAAATTCACCATAACCAATAGCGACCTCTTCCGTGCCCTCCATGGCATTGCGCAACACCATTTTCCGATTACCGAGGTTTACGCCATCGGTTAACAAAGAAAGTGGCGGCATCACTATTTTTTTAACCAGTGTGTTTACCACATTGTTAAAAGCAGTTCCAATGATAATACCAATGGCCATATCTATCATGTTACCCTTGACCGCAAAATTCTTAAATTCTGTAAAAAGACTTTTCATGTATTAGTCTAAAAAAGGGTGGTTTGACCTTCTCCGTCATTCTCCGTATCGGATGGACTTTCTGGGTCTTTTTTGCTAACGTTGACGTTTTTGCCACTAGAAGCTTCTGTATCGGATACATCTTCCTCATCCACCACCTCCATATCATTGGCCTCTGCTTTAGGCTCCTCTTCATAAGGCAATCCTTCCAATACATTTATATTTTTCACCTTCTCGGTTGTTAATTGATTGCCTAAAGCTTTTATTCCTTTAACCGCTATAAAATCCTCTATATCAATTTCTTGTTTATCTTTGGGGTCTTTACCTCTAGGTTTAGGAAACTCCAGTTCTATCACAGGCCGCCAATCCGTTGAAACAAGCTCCAAGTACGATTTAGGGTGCTCGGAAATGAACAGCTCTTCTTTATTTTCATTTTCAATGAGAAATCGTTTTACATAAAATCGTTCCTTTTCACCTTCCCAGTATATCGCAGAAATGGGTTTTTTTGGATTCCATTTTTCTAGCACAATCATATCATCATCAAAATGGGAAGTAACCACTGGTAGCATAGTTTTCGCCACTCCTTTTTGGTTGATGATAAGCAATAAGTCATCTCCCTTAAACTCACCAATGAGCTCTCCCCTCCCGTCAACATTTAATCGCCGTACGATATCATCGAACCAAATTTTTCTCGGTTTTAGGGTAGAAACTCCTTTTTCCTTTAGCTCGATACGCTTCACTGTGTATTTGGTAACAATATTTCCTTTAGAGGTGCGCCCTTTGATACGCACATCGGCAAAATCGACGTCCCACTTTAGCTTCTTTATGCTTCCGGCTTGGCGTAAGTTTACGGTCACTACTTCAGCTTCCCCATTAGGATTTGCAGAAAAATAAAGCACATTGGAGTTAGGACTGCCGGCAGTGAGGTCATACAATTTATCCCGTGTAATGGAGGTGACACTAAACCTTTTTATATAAGACGGTCCACCTTTACCATCTTTGTAGACCATATTATAAATAGTACGCTTGTCCTTTTTCTTGAATACGGCAACGTGGATAATATTCTTGCCAACAAAAATCTTGGAATCTACTTTATTCACCTGCATTTTACCGTCTTTCGTAAACACGATGATATCATCAATATCACTGCAATCTGTAACGTATTCGTCCCTTTTTAGGGACGTACCTACAAATCCTTCTTCACGATTTACATAAAGCTTTGTATTCCGGATAGCTACTTTAGTCGCTTCTATTTCATCAAAGACCCGGATTTCCGATTTGCGCTCCCTACCCTCGCCGTATGTCTTTTTTAACCTATTGAAATACGCAATGGCCCAGTCTACCAGATTGGCAAGATGATGCTTTACCTCGGCTATTTTGTCTTCTAAGTTGTCTAGATACTCTTGCGCCTTACCTAAATCGAACTTTGATATTTTCTTGATCTTAATTTCGGTCAAACGCAGAATATCATCTTCGGTTACGGCGCGCCTTAAATGTTTCGTATGTGGAGCCAAACCTTTGGCAATTGCAGCGATTACCCCTTCCCAGGTCTCCTCCTCCTCGATATCCCGATAAATTCTGTTTTCAATAAAAATACGTTCCAACGAAGCGGCGTGCCATTGTGCTTCAAGTTCTGAAAGTTGAATATCCAATTCTTGACGCAATAGATCCACCGTGGCGTCCGTAGAACGCCTAAGCATTTCTGTTACACCGATAAACAGTGGCTTGTTGTCCTCGATAATACAGCCCAAAGGAGAAATAGAGGATTCGCACGCGGTAAACGCATAAAGTGCATCTATCGTTTTATCCGGTGAAATTCCGGATGGCAAATGCACTAAAATTTCAACATCCGCTGCCGTATTATCCTCAATTTTTTTTATTTTAATCTTTCCCTTATCGTTCGCCTTTAGAATAGAATCAATTAAAGAAGAAGTATTGGTTCCATAGGGTATTTCACTTATAACCAGTGTATTCTTGTTTAATGAAGTTATCCTGGCTCGGACCCGTATCTTTCCACCACGGAGTCCGTCATTATAATTAGTGACATCAATTATTCCAGCGGTAGGAAAATCGGGAAACAATTTAAACCTTTGTCCCTTTAGATGTTTTATGGAAGAATCGATCAGCTCGATGAAATTGTGTGGAAGTACTTTTGTAGAAAGGCCTACCGCAATTCCTTCTGCTCCTTGGGCCAACAGTAAAGGAAACATTACAGGAAGGTTAACTGGCTCTTTTTTTCTTCCATCATAGGACTGCTGCCATTCCGTAATTTTAGGACTAAAAACGACGTCCAGTGCAAATTTGGACAACCGTGCTTCTATATATCTTGAAGCTGCGGCCCTATCGCCTGTTAATATATTTCCCCAGTTTCCCTGTGTATCGATCAACAGGTCTTTCTGACCCATCTGAACCATAGCATCCGCAATACTCGCATCCCCATGCGGGTGATATTGCATGGTATGCCCCACAACATTGGCTACTTTGTTATAGCGCCCATCATCCAACTCCTTGAGCGCATGCATTATACGGCGCTGAACTGGCTTAAACCCGTCTTCTATCGCTGGCACTGCGCGTTCTAAAATCACATAGGAGGCGTAATCCAAGAACCAATCTTTGTACATGCCGGTAACTTTCGTTAACGCATTGTCTTCCTCGGCTTCAATTCCAAGCTCCCCTGATGGACTTAGATCAGACTGGTCTTGGGATGTAGCATCTTGATTTTCATTCAAGCCTTGCTCATTCTCCGATTGGTTTTCATCATCAGCAGGTAAATTCAAATCTTCTTCATTATCTTCCATAGAGGAGTACTATCTGTATTGAATTTTTATGTTCGTTGGTTTTATTCTTCGACTAAATCAATTTCTACTTTAAGATTTTCAATTATGAATTTTTGACGGTCGGGCGTATTTTTACCCATGTAGAAGCTCAACAATTCCTCAATGGACATTGCCTTATCTAACATGACAGGCTCCAATCTAATATCATCTCCTATAAAATGAACAAATTCATCTGGCGAGATTTCCCCCAATCCTTTAAATCGGGTAATCTCTGGTTTACCAGTTAATTTCTCTATTGCACTTTTCCGTTCTTCGTCACTATAGCAATAGATGGTTTCTTTTTTATTACGCACACGGAAAAGGGGTGTTTGCAAAATATATAAGTGGTTCTCCTTTATTAGTTCTGGGAAAAATTGCAAAAAGAAGGTAATGAGCAATAATCGAATGTGCATGCCGTCAACATCTGCATCGGTAGCAATTACAATGTTATTATAGCGCAAATCTTCAATAGACTCCTCAATATTCAATGCTGCCTGTAAAAGATTGAACTCTTCGTTCTCGTATACTATTTTCTTTGTTAATCCATAGGAATTCAAAGGCTTCCCCTTTAAACTAAATACCGCTTGTGTATTTACATCCCTAGATTTGGTGATAGAACCGGAAGCGGAATCGCCCTCCGTGATAAAGAGGGTGCTTTCTAGATTTCTATCCTTTTTTGTGTCACCTAAATGAATACGACAATCGCGTAATTTTTTATTGTGAAGATTTGCTTTCTTTGCCCGATCTTTGGCTAATTTACGAATACCCGAAAGCTCTTTACGCTCGCGCTCCGCTTGCAATATTTTTCGTTGTATCGCCTCCTTGGTGTCCGGATTCTTATGTAAATAGTTATCTAGATATTTTTTAACGAAATCATTGATATAGGTACGTACCGTAGGTAAATCACCGCCCATATCCGTAGAACCTAATTTTGTTTTCGTCTGACTTTCGAAAACAGGTTCCATTACTTTTATGGCAATTGCTGAAATAACCGATTTTCGAATATCGGAGGGGTCATAATTCTTACCGTAGTGCTCCCTGATGGTTTTTACCAGAGCTTCTCTAAAAGCGGTTTGGTGCGTACCACCTTGCGTTGTATTTTGTCCATTTACAAACGAATGGTATTCTTCACTGTACTGGGTTTTACTGTGCGTAATGGCAATTTCAATATCCTCACTTTTTAAATGTATTACCGGATACAGAAAATCTTCTGTATTATTATTGTCTTCTAAGAGGTCCTTTAATCCATTTTCCGAATAGAACTTCTCTCCATTAAAGTCAATGGTCAGCCCTGGATTTAGGTACACGTAATTCTTTAGCATGCGCTCTACATACTCGTTACGAAACTTATAATTCTTAAAAATGGCTTCATCCGGACGGAAAGATACTTTGGTTCCTTTTCGTTGCGAAGAGTCGCTTGGACCTTCTTGCTTGAGAAGATTCCCTTGACTAAACTCCGCTGTTTTAATTTGATTATCACGAGCAGATTGGACTTCAAAAAAGCTGGAAAGCGCATTTACAGCTTTTGTACCGACACCATTGAGTCCAACCGATTTTTTAAACGCACGGGAATCATATTTCCCGCCAGTGTTCATTTTGGACACCACATCTACAAGCTTCCCCAAAGGAATACCTCTTCCGTAATCACGAACCTTGACCAAGCCATCCTTAATTCGGATTTCAATGGTTTTGCCGGCTCCCATTACAAATTCATCGATACAATTATCAATAGTTTCTTTTAGTAGGATGTAGATACCATCATCTGCCGAGGATCCATCACCCAGTTTACCAATATACATACCAGGTCGTAATCGGATATGCTCTTTCCAATCGAGTGATCGTATATTATCCTCAGTATATTTGGTGTCTTGGGACATGCTGTTTAATAGTTTACTAAAGTGTCGTTAAAGATAACACGACTCACAAAAAGAACAAACCCCATCCAACTAAAGTAATTAACAATGAATTTTGCATTTTTGTTGATAGCGCCACGCTTCGTTTGATCTGTCCTTCTAATTAAAAAAATCTTGTGACACTGTTACCGAACATATAAAAGCTGAGAAATATCATTGTAAGAATACACTACTTTGATTATCTTCCAAATCGATTTCGAAACCTATGGATTTTATAGACTATTATAAAGTGTTGGAAATTGACTCCAAGGCTTCCCAAGCGGATATAAAAAAGGCATACCGCAAACTGGCACGTAAACTGCATCCGGATTTGAATCCCAATGATGCGGAGGCACAACGAAAGTTTCAACAGATAAACGAAGCGAACGAAGTATTAAGCGACCCGGAAAAACGAAAGAAATATGATGCCTACGGCAAGGACTGGGAGCATGCGGATGCTTTTGAAGAGGCCAAAAGAAATCAACGTGCTTCCCAAGGCGGCCGTAGACGCTATACCTCTGGTGGAAATACCGGTCAACAGGACTTTTCGGATTTTTTTGAATCCATGTTCGGAGGGGGCGGCTTTAGCACGGGCGGTCGAAGCACGGCACAATTTAAAGGTCAGGATTTAAATGCCAGTTTAAGCCTAAAACTTTCGGATATACTGCAAGACCAAAAACAAACCTTGGATTTGGGTTCTAAGAAAATCAGGATTACCATTCCTGCAGGAGTCGAAGACGGCCAAACCATAAAAATAAGCGGTTACGGAGGTGAAGGCGTCAACGGTGGTCCCAAAGGGGACTTGTACCTCACCTTTCAAGTATTGAACGACACCCCTTTTAAGCGGGTAGGAAGCGACTTATATATAACACAACCTGTTGATTTATATGCTGCGTTATTAGGCGGCAAAATTGAAATAAAAACAATTACCGGGAAAGTGAAATTAACCCTAAAACCAGAAACGCAGAACGACACGAAGGTAAAGCTGAAAGGCAAAGGCATGCCCGTTTATAAAAAGAAGGATGCTTTTGGAAATCTATATGTTACCTATAAAATTAAAATGCCCACCAACCTAACAGCCAAAGAAAAAGCCCTTTTTAAACAACTAGCAGAATTACGAAACTGATGGAAAAAGAAAACCTTATTTTGGTAAGTCATTATTGCCAGCAGACCCGGACAGATATAGAATTCATTGAATCCCTACAGGACTATGGGTTTATACAAATAGTTTTAATAGAGGAACGTAATTATGTTCATCCTCAGGATATTGTAGAAATAGAAAGAGTAAATAGACTTCAAGAAGAATTAGGAATAAATCTAGCAGGTATAGACGCCCTTAATCATATGTTAAGGAAAGTAAACCACTTGGAAAAAGAGGTAAGGACACTCAAAGAACGCCTCCGGATTTATGAGCCCTAAACGTTAAATCTAAAGTGCATTACATCACCATCCTTAACAATATACTCCTTCCCCTCTACCCTCATTTTACCAGCTTCTTTTACTTTGGCTTCGCTACCTAGGCTCACATAATCATTATAAGCAATGACCTCTGCGCGGATAAAACCTTTCTCAAAATCGGTATGTATAACACCTGCTGCTTGGGGCGCCGTTGCACCAATAGGAATCGTCCAAGCGCGAACTTCCTTGACACCGGCAGTAAAATAAGTTTCCAGATTCAACAATTTGTAAGCTCCACGAATAAGTTTTGCAGAACCAGGTTCATCTAGCCCTAAGTCCTCCAAGAATAGTTGTCGTTCTTCGTAGGTTTCCAATTCGGTAATATCGGCTTCCGTACCTACGGCCAAAACTACAACTTCAGCATTTTCATCGGCCACAGCATCTTTTACCTTTTGTACATAATCGTTTCCAGTGGCCGCTGCATTCTCGTCCACATTGCAAACGTACATAACAGGCTTGTCCGTGATAAATTGAAGGGGTGCTACAAAGTGGGTCCTGTCCTCTTTAGAAATGTCTAGAGCGCGCACAGATTTTCCTGCTTCTAAACCGGTTTTAATTGCAATTAAAACCGCCTCTTCTTTCTGAGCATCTTTATTACCTGTTTTTGCAGCTCTTTTTACCTTTTCCAATTTTTTCTCTACTGTCTCCAAATCCTTAAGCTGCAATTCCATGTCTATGGTCTCCTTATCCCTAATAGGGTCTACACTACCGTCTACATGTACGATATTATCATCATCAAAGCAGCGCAATACATGTAATATGGCATCCGTTTCTCGGATGTTACCTAAAAACTGGTTACCAAGACCTTCGCCTTTACTAGCGCCTTTTACCAAGCCTGCGATATCAACAATTTCTACCGTTGCAGGCAAAACACGTTCTGGATTCACAAGACTTTCCAATTTTTGTAATCGGTCATCGGGTACGTTTACCACTCCTATATTAGGCTCAATGGTACAAAACGGAAAGTTCGCACTCTGTGCCTTGGCATTGGACAAACAATTAAAAAGTGTTGATTTACCTACGTTTGGTAATCCTACGATACCTGCTTTCATGGCTAAATTTTTTAAAACGATGCAAATATAGTTTTTACTGGAAGAATGAAGGGTTGATGTGAAATCAAATTTTAATTGAAAATTTATCAATTAAACCACAATAGGCAAAGTAATAGTATTTGGTGCAACGGCTACAAACGTACCCCAAAATATAATTTATTACTACGAAGAAACTAGCAAATAACATTATGATAATTATCGCTCTATGCAATTAGGGTCAATGTATTATGTACAAGTAAACTTTAATTGCTGAAATTTTTAAATTTTATATTAAAAAGCTACCTACTTTTAAACAGAATTTTTGATTATGCATGAACTTTATAATGCCAATTTAGCAAAGGTCTATGACGAAATCTACCAAGGTTTTATAGATTATCCTCAGGAATATAAGTTTTACAGTAATATCTGTCAAAAGTATAGGGCTTCAACTATACTTGAAATTGCCTGTGGTACGGGTAATTTAGCTCCTTTTTTTATCGCCGATTTTAACAATTATATTGGGTTGGATTATAGCGAAGCAATGCTAGCCATTGCAAAGTACAAAAATCCCATTGCGGAGTTTGTGCAAGGAGATATGCGCGAATTTAGCATCAAGGAACACCCTGATGCAATACTCATAACTGGGCGTTCTACCAGTTATTTAATATCAGATTTAGATTTGGAAACAACCTTTACCTCTGTACATACTAACTTAAAAGCAAAAGGAGTTTTTATTTTCGATTGTATTGATTCAGAGCGTTTTATGCCCTATATTTTTAAAAATAAAAACGTTAGGCATGAATCAAACGTTAATGGAAAAGAATATTATCGCGACTCCGAATGGAAAAAAAAGGAATCAAAAAGTTACCAATTAATAGATTGGACTGCTAAATATTTTAAAATTGAAAATAGTTGCAACCTATTTTTGGGCAAAGACCATACTTTTTTTAGGGCCTTTGACCTATCCGAAATAAAACAAAGCCTAAATTCGTGTGGGTTTAAACTCTTAGAAATAATTGACCGGCCAACGTATGCTTTTGACACGTATGTCTTTGTAGCGCAGAAATTGGAGTCTTAAAAAATCTACCCGTCCGGGTGCATGAACTTTTGCTTTCCTAGTAATTCTTCTTCCGTTTCTACATGGTTATCATCGGGGACACAACAGTCTACGGGACAGACCGCAGCACATTGGGGCTCCTCGTGAAAGCCCATACATTCCGTACATTTATCAGGCGAAATATAATACACTTCATCACTTATAGGCTCCTGTACTTCATCGGCATTTACCGCCTTTCCATCTGGTAATACCACATCTCCTTTTAACGATGTGCCATCACTGTAACGCCATTCGTCCGCCCCTTCATAAATTGCCGTATTAGGACATTCTGGTTCGCAGGCACCACAATTTATACACTCATCAGTTATTATAATCGCCATAATTTTCTTTTTAGCATGTGTTGTTCAACAACGAAAAATAATAGGAAATATTCCATGGACATTAGATTCATTTCTTTTGCCCAAGTATCCTTACTTTTGTGCAAAGATAATCCCTAGAAAATCCTTTTACAAATATAATGACCCGTCTCAATCCTAACATTCAAGCTTTTGTTAAACTTGGCGAATTTCTTGGTAGCTTCTGTGAATCTTTTGTAGGTGAACCTACTAACAACACTATTAATGGCCCTTGGTTTGTGAAACTTAAGGAAGCGGTAACTACCGCCCACCATCACAATGGCTGGTTTACAGAAGACAATGTAGTGTTCGCCTTGGAGTCATGGTCCACGGCCCTATCCGAAGAAAACTTAAGCCATTGGCTTTCCGGTTACGACCTTACCAAAAACAACTCCAAACGTGTAGCGCTTATCCTGGCAGGTAACATTCCCATGGTAGGCTTTCATGATTTGTTAGCAGTTTTGGTTACAGGAAATACCGCTCTTGTAAAACTCTCTAGCAATGACACCTTATTATTGCCTTTGCTGGTGGAGTATTTGATAGACAAGCATCCCGATTTTAAAGACAAGGTCGTTTTCACAAAAGATAAGTTGACCAATTTTGATGCCGTAATAGCAACCGGCAGCAACAATACTGCTCGTTATTTTGAGTATTACTTTGGAAAAAAACCGCATATTATACGTAAAAACAGAAACTCGGCGGCCGTTCTTTCCGGGAAAGAAACAACAGCCGAATTAACCGCCTTAGGACAAGATATTTTCAACTATTATGGACTAGGGTGCAGAAGTGTCTCCAAGTTATATGTTCCGAAAGGATATAATTTTGATTCTTTTTTTAAGGCCCAGTTTGCTTACAAGGAAATTATTCAACAACATAAATACGCTAATAATTACGACTATAACAAGGCGGTGTATCTTATGAGCGAATTCAAGATTTTGGACAACGGATTTCTCCTGCTTAAAGAAGATACCAACTACGCTTCACCAATAGCTACGGTTTTTTATGAGGAGTATGATACATTAGAAAATGTAAAGGCCAAAACAAATGCAGATAAAAAACACATACAATGCATTGTTTCTAAAGGGTTATTTTCCAATGAGGTGGCTTTTGGAAAAACCCAGACGCCTGAACTTTGGGATTATGCAGATGGTGTAGATACTGTTGAATTCCTGTTAAAAACATCGTAGAATTAAATTGGTCCCAGGAGATAAGTTTGTTGGAAAATTCCAACCTTTGCAGCAAAATATCGATAACTCTATTAAGGATCATTACACATTTTGATATAATGCAAGTTATAAATTGGCTTTTATGTGTTTTTAAGGGTTTAAACTTTATAAAAAGTATACCAGTATAGCTACGCTGAAATTGGAAAGAGAGCGCACCAACTCTTGACAGGTGAAATATGTAAGTAGATAATGAAAATATATTCTTTCTACGTAAGTGTCTCACCCTATTAAAAAGTAAGTTTCAAGTAAAAGATGAAAAGATGAAAAAACATAATTTTAGTGCGGGTCCTTGTATATTGCCGCAAGAGGTACTACTTAAAGCATCAGAAGCGATACTAGATTTTAATGGTTCTGGACTTTCCTTAATCGAAATATCGCACCGTAGCAAAGATTTTGTAGCGGTCATGGAAAAAGCAAGAGCCTTGGCCCTAGAACTTTTGGGGTTGGAGGGCAAAGGCTATCAGGCTTTGTTTTTACACGGTGGCGCTAGCTTAGAGTTCTTAATGGTAGCCTACAACCTGCTAGATAAAAAGGCCGGGTATTTAAATACAGGTACCTGGAGCGACAAGGCCATTATGGAAGCAAAACTTTTTGGAGAAGTGATAGAAGTAGGTTCATCAAAAGATGAAAATTTCAAGTTTATTCCAAACGGGTATAGTGTGCCCAAAGGTTTGGATTATTTGCACTTAACGTCCAACAACACGATATACGGAACCCAATTTAAAAAGTTTCCCATTACTGACTGTCCGTTAGTATGCGATATGAGTTCAGATATTTTTTCCAGAGTGTTGGATTTTTCTCAGTTCGACTTAATCTACGCCGGAGCACAAAAGAATATGGGACCCGCCGGCACAACGCTGGTCGTAGTAAAAGAGGATATTTTAGGTAAGGTTGCCAGAAAAATCCCTTCCATGTTAGATTATCAGGTACACATAAGCAAGGAGAGCATGTTTAATACACCCGCTGTTTTTCCTGTATATACTTCTATGCTAACTTTGGAATGGCTCAAAAACCTAGGCGGTATCGAAGCCATCGAAAAAATAAACGAGAAGAAAGCTCGATTACTATACTCCGAAATTGATCTTAATCCTGTTTTTGATGGATATGCCAACACGGCTGACCGCTCAATTATGAACGCAACATTTAACATTACCGAGGTGGGTCTTAAAGACACTTTTGAAACCCTATTAAAAGAAGCGGGAATCAACGGTTTAAACGGGCACAGGTCCGTAGGTGGTTACAGAGCAAGTATGTACAATGCTTTATCGCTTGAGAGTGTAGGGGTGTTGGTAGATGTAATGAGTGAAATGGAACGTAAGGGATAATTATGAAAATACTAGCAAACGACGGATTAAGTCAATCCGGAATTCGTGCCCTTCAAAACGCAGGTTTTGAAGTAATTACTACTCATGTAGCCCAAGAACAATTGGTTGCGTTCGTCAATAACAATCAAATTAAAGGCCTACTGGTTCGCAGTGCGACCCAAGTTGGGAAGGATGTTATTGACGGATGTAAGAACTTAAAACTTATAGGCCGAGGAGGAGTTGGTATGGATAATATTGATGTCGTATATGCCAAAAAAAAGGACATCCATGTAATTAATACTCCAGAAGCCTCTTCGCAATCCGTAGCGGAATTGGTCTTTGCACACTTATATGGAGCAGTCCGGTTTTTGTACGATAGTAACCGAAATATGCCATTGGAAGGCGATAGCAATTTTAAGCAATTAAAAAAAGCCTATTCTCTTGGAACAGAATTAAAAGGCAAAACGTTGGGCATCATTGGTTTCGGAAAAATAGGACAGGCTACGGCAAAGATTGCTATAGGAGCGGGGATGCAGGTCGTCTATCATGATCCCGATATAACTAAGTGTGAGGTAACCTTACAGTTTTATGATAAACAAACGGTAGGTTTTCAACTTACATCGATTAGCCAAAAGGAGGTCTTATCTATTTCTGATTTTATAACAATTCATGTCCCCTCGCAACAAAATTATGTACTAGGAGCAGAAGAATTTGCGCAAATGAAAGATGGTGTAGGAGTTATAAATGTAGCGCGGGGTGGCGTACTGGACGAAGTAGCGTTGATCAATGCTATGGAAAGTAAAAAAGTTGCCTTTGCCGCTTTGGATGTTTTTGAATCCGAACCCACTCCGGAAATACAAATTTTAATGCATCCAAATATTTCTCTCAGCCCTCATATTGGAGCTGCCACTTTAGAAGCACAAGACCGGATTGGTTTGGAACTAGCTTCGCAAATAATCACACTTTTAAAATAATGCTTCTGTTTTTTTAAATGTCTTTTTTGTACATTGGCATGAACATTAAATTAACTATAACATGTCAGCAGGATTATTAGATTTACTTAACAGCCCTATGGGCAAACAACTAATAAGTGGTGTAGCCGGACAAACGGGACAACCAGAAGAAAAAACATCCGATGTTTTAAGTATGGCCATGCCATTGCTTTTAGGTGCAATGAAAAAGAATGTTTCCTCACCCGAGGGTGCTGCAGGTCTTATGAGCGCATTATCGGGAGGAAAACACGATGGTGGAATTTTAGATAATCTCGGTGGTCTTTTTGGAGGTGGTGTAGACGATTCTGTCATGCAGGATGGTGCTGGAATACTTGGTCATGTATTTGGAAACAAACAACCCCAAGTAGAGAATGCATTAAGTCAAAAATCGGGATTAGATGCAGGTTCAGTTGCACAAATTTTGAAAATAGCTGCACCTATCGTCATGGGCTTTCTTGGAAAACAGAAGGCTCAAAGTAATGTTAGTGACTCTAACGGAATGAACGCCTTATTAGGTAGTATGTTAGGTGGGCAACCCCAAGAAAATCAAAGTTTAATCACCACTTTATTGGACGCCGATGGTGACGGAAGTATTTTAGACGATGTCGCCGGAATGGTAATGGGAAGCAATAAACAAAAAGGGGGACTTGGTGGTCTTTTGGGTGGTTTATTTGGAAAATAATATACTTTGAATTTATTCATTAAAAGCTGCTTGTAATTACAAGCAGCTTTTTTGTACCTTAATGGCATGAAAAAGAAAAACATATTTATAAAGCTTTTGGTTGTTGCTGCCTTAGGTTGTTTAGCCACAACACTAAGTGGCTGTGGAAGTACTAAAGAGGCATTATCTATTTCCGAAGAGGAAAAAATGGCATTCGCTTCAGAAAACGATGAGCCTGTAACCATATCCAATGAAGATGTAGAGTATGAAATAACAATCATAGACCCAGGCTTTTTTACCTGGCTCAACTCCGTTGCCAGGCCACCTGGCTATTATTCGCAAAGCTTCTTGGAAAACCGAAATTATCTTATGGTTTTGGAATGGAACCAAAGGGCGATACAACCCAACAGATTTAACCCCAACCTTTATTTGATGCAGATAGATTACCAACAAGGTATCGATTACGGCTACGATGTTAATTACCAACTCTACAATTATTTTATTTTTTTCCAGCGCAAGTACAATCAACGCCTAGGAGCTTTTGTTCCTCGTATATAATAAAGTATTTTTGCACCTCTTACGGGAGCTATGAAAAAACTAAAGGAACGTTGGGGCATTTCCAATAATTGGCAATTGGCAGTCATATTTTTTGTCTTTGCAATTACCGGATCGTCGTCCGTTTACATTGCCAAACCTTTTTTGAATTGGGTTGGAATGAATCAAAGTAATTTTTCTGATGCTTGGTGGGGACACACCCTTTATTGGTTTTTGCGCATTTTACTTATCTTTCCTTTTTATCAACTGCTATTGGTAATTTATGGTTGGTTGTTTGGCCAGTTTAGGTTTTTCTGGGCTTTCGAAAAGAAAATGCTCAGCAGAATGGGCTTACAATTTCTCTTTAACAAAAAGAGTTAGGTTTTCTTTAACAAGAAATTCTAATCCTTTGTTTATTTTCGTGATGTGAAATCAAAACTATTTTCTAATTCTCTGGCATTTGTGCTAGTTACCTTGATGCTCTTCAAGGTTTCCGCACTTCATGTCTACACACATCAAGACAATGCTTCAGAGGATATAGAAAACTGTGAAATTTGTGAGTTGGCCGTAGAAAATCAACAGGCAGCCTATTTGATTACACCCCCACAGCAAGTTCACACAGACGTATTAAATTTTAACACAAAAAAGCAAACGGCCTTTTATTTCAGGACTCATGCTTCTTCATTATTTCGCTTCAGCCTTTATGGCAGACCTCCACCAGTACAGGTTTAGAAATTCATTCTAAACTAGATTACTATCCATTTTCGGAAACTAAACAATTGAAACATTCTTATAATGAAATATAGTGTAATGCTATTATTTGTTTGCCTTATTAGCGGCGCAAGTGTGGCACAGGATTGCAAATCTATCCTTATGGGAAAGATTACGGATTTCCATGATAACACTCCGTTAATTGGGGCAACAATACTTATAACAGGTAAAAACCAGCAAACAGTTTCCGGTAAAGAAGGCAAATTTAGGTTTGAAAATCTCTGTGATGGCGTTTTGGAGTTAGAAATATCCCATCCAGAATGTACCTCCAAATTTGTAACCATTTCCATAAACGGAGATACGTATCAAGAGGTACGTCTTGAGCACCATTTAGAGCAGCTTGATGAAGTCAAGGTTACCGGTACTCTTAATAACAACACCATATCTTCACAAGAGGTTCGTCTTTCACAGGAGGATCTAGAAAAATATAGTGGTAACAGTTTAGGTGATGCCCTCAAAAGTTTAACCGGTGTATCTTCATTAAACACGGGAGCCAATATTGTAAAACCTGTTATTCAAGGTCTTATGGGCAGTAGGGTGCTCATACTGAACAACAATGTGCGTATGCAGGATATGGAATGGGGAGAAGAGCATGCACCTAATGTAGATATTAACGCAAACCAGGATATCAGCGTGGTAAAGGGTGCTGCTGCTTTGGAATATGGTGGTGATGCCATTGGCGGAGTTATTATTATGAACCCATTGCCCATTGTAAGAACCGATTCCCTTTTTGGAAAAAC
>CAZUIE010000014.1:33355-35612 GCA_964620945.1 uncultured Maribacter sp. | reverse complement strand
GGATATACATCTGGAATTCCCATGGCCCTATTGATGCTATTTACCGCAAATGAAAGCGGTCTGCATTTATGAACAATAGTTTGAAAATCCTTTATGCTATAAGGATCAAACGTTGCAGATGCCATCATACTTTTATTCTTGTTCGTAGGATTCACCTTTAAACCAAAAAAATGGGCGGTCTCTACCATATCCATTACATGCAGATAATGTGCCCATGTCTCTGCCCAATCTTCCCATGGGTGTGAAGTTGCGTATTTGCTAATAAAGGAATCGTGCCAATTAGCAGGAGCGCCTTGTTTGTAATATTGTTGGAGTGCCTTACTATAATTAGCTTCCTCATTGCCAAAAATATGTCTAAATTCGATTAAGAACGTTTTATTCGTAGCAACCAAGCGTTCCCAAAAGTAGTGTCCAACTTCATGTCTAAGATGACCTATTAACGTTCGATAGGGCTCTTCTAATTCTTTTCTTATTTGCTCTCTAAGGACGGCATCTGCTTCTTGCAGTAATATAGTAATAACTCCGCTAGCGTGACCGGTCATTAAATTTACATTGCCCTCCTTTACGATAAAATCAAAACACAACCCATCACTGTTTTTTATTTTACTGGGCAGGTTTAATCCTATTTTTTGTAATTGATAGATTAATCGATGTTTAGCAACCTCAAGGTTTTTCCATTTAGGAAAATTTGTTTTATCAGAAAGATTAGGTATGGTCCTATTTAACTGACATGCAGAACAATAATCGTTTACATCATCATTGTGCAATAGCCAGTTGCAAACTTCGTGCTCTTTATTTTTACAATATTTATAGGCAATATTTTCACGATCTGAAATCAAAGATTCGTTTGCTGGGTCAAAGGTTAGCATTTTCCTATCATCATCCCTGTAACCACAGGCGTGTCCACAATTATCGCAGTGATTACTCTCAAAGTATAAGGGATAGTTACAATGTCCGCATTCAAAAATTTTCATATGATCTAGTTACTTAAAACCTACTACCGTTGTACCAACAAATTTGGTTAGAGCCAGAATGCACATACATATCAGCACCTTTTTATCGTTAAACAAAGATGCTATATATTTTCAAAGAGTAGCGCAAAAATTTATAGAAAATGATACAGTTAAGCACTTCTTTTTGAATCCAAATTTCAGGAGAAAAATATAACTGAAACTGTAAGGATGAAGTAAACAGGATAGAATTAACTTGCTGAGATTAATCCTTTCATTAACCGTTAATTGAAGATTATTTTACAGCTAAAAAACTTAGCATTCTTTTGGGAGACAGATATTCAAAATACCGTTTAGAAACCATAAAAGATTCATCTAATATCACAATAGCAGGAAGTGAAAATGGAATACCTTCCCGTGATGCCAACAAAAGCGCTATTTCATGTACTGGATTTCTGGTTTTCCCTAATTGTTTGTTCTCGAATATTTGTCCGTCAAAAATAATGTTATCTGGAGCTTCGGAATCCATTTTTACCGCGTAATATTGGGTATTCAGAATGCTAATAATATGAGGGTCTTTATAGGCTGCCTCATCCATTTTCTTGCAATAGGCGCACCAGTCGGCATAAAAAGCAATAAACACTGGTTTTGATTTTACCGACAAGGAATCTTCCAACTGCCCAAAGGTCAACCAATTAATGGCTTTGTTTTGGGCCTGCAGCGAAATGGAGGTGATGAAGAACACCCCCATTATAACTATAACTTTTCTACTACATATCAATTTCATGACTTTACTATTAATGTAACTTCCCAATTTTCACACCAAAGAAATAAGTTCTTGGCGCCCCCGGTCCATAGACATAATCTGAATCCCGCATGGGACCACGATCAAAATCATCTTGATAACTATTAAAGAGGTTCTTTACACCCAAGGAGAAGGTCATCATAAAATTTTCATTAAAATCTACATGAGATTCTAGCTTTAGGTTTAAATCAAAGAAAGCATCCGTATCGTTTAATTGTAGAAAACCGGTATCACTAATTACCCTAGGAACGGTCATGCTGCCCGTATACGTTCCCGTAATATCTAAATTAAAAAGTTCACTGGGCATCCAAGTAGAATTCAAGTAACCATAAAAATTAGGGTTTCTAACAAATTCATCTACCAGAATATCGGTTTCGCCAAAGGTTCCATCAGTCTCAAACAACAGTTGTGGTGCGTCATATACTGCCTTCTGTAAGGTACCTCCTAACTGAAACTGCCATTTTGGGTCTGGCGATACCCCAAACTCAAAATTAGTTCCGTA
>CAZUIE010000014.1:23549-33255 GCA_964620945.1 uncultured Maribacter sp. | reverse complement strand
CTTTGATCGATTAAACGATCATAACCTGGTATCTGGTCTTCTGTTTCGGTATGGTTGAATTCGGCACCCACAGTCAGAACATCCGTATTCTTAAACCCTTTTGTAAACTGTACTCCATTCACCCAAGCTAGGTCTCTAGTACTTCCAAAAGCGTTGTTGGCCAGAAGACTATCTTGTCTTGTACGTTGACCCCCAAGACCGCCATAGTAACTATCTCTGTTTGTATAGGAGGCGGAAGAATAGACCTGAAATTGACTGGAATTATCTTTTGAATTTAATTCATATTCTAGACCACCAATAAAGGTATCATGGTCTAGTTCCTCTGAAATATCCGTAAACTGCGGAGATAAATTTAAACGATCTCCACCTCGGCGATACTCTCGTATGGCATTTAGGTTTACCGATAGACGACTCCGGTCGGTTGGTCTTACGAACGCTTTGGCCCCTACCGTATTATTTCTCAGTTCCACTAGTTCCGTAAAACCGTCGTCATTGGCGTCCCAAGCTTCGCGATTACGATACGTCCCAAAGAGGGTTACACCGCTATTTAAATCATCTGCCACCACAGATGTATTAAAAGTTAACATACGGTCCGCAGCTTCCCCATTAATGAAAGCCAAGTTTGACCCAATTTCCCATGTATTTAATATAGGGTCTTTTGTAATTACATTTACAGTTCCTGCAATTGCGTTTGAGCCATACAGGGCAGAACCTCCGCTGCGCACAACTTCTATTCTTTCTATAATATTCATTGGAATTTGCTCCAGACCATACACCCCTAATAAAGAGGAGAATACTGGCCTACTATTTAATAAAACCTGCGTATAACCACCCGCTAGACCATTTAACCGTACTTGGGTAAAACCACAATTCTGACAATTGGTTTCTACACGTACGCCGGGAGCATAGTTGAGTCCGTCTGCGACGGAAAGTGATTGAGTAGCATTCAGCAAGCTCGGTTTTATTGTGGAAACCACCACAGGTGCATTTTTACGTTCCACCCTGTTCCGGGTAGCACTTATAACAACTTCATCTAAACCTAAGGCATCTTTTATAAGCTCAAAATCCAAGGTGAATCGTTCCTTATCCGATACGGTAATCTGTTTAACGGCAACCCTATAACCCTGCGAACTTACCTGTACTCGGTGGGTTCCTACCGGTACTTTGAGTTCATAAAAACCAACTTCATTTGCGCTCGTTCCTTTTCCAATCCGTGAAATATAAATGCTAGTAAACGGAACTATTTCACCAGCAGCAGTGATATTACCGGTAATAGTTGCAGTTGATTCTTGCCCGCGAAAAGTTGACACTAAGCCCAACAAGACTATAAATACTAGCCTACCTAACTTTTTCATTTAATTTTAACATCTATTGAATATAATATTTAGGCAAACCTAATAATTTATTATTAAAAGATAAAATGTATCTTTACCTATTAGTTTAAAATTATGTTTACATCATCCGAAGAAAATTATTTAAAAGCCATATTTCATTTACAGGAAGAAGTTGATGGTGGCATCTCCACCAGCAGTCTTTCCGAACAACTAAATACCAAAGCAGCATCGGTCACCGAGATGATAAAGCGATTGGCGGATAAGGAATTGGTAGATTATCAGAAATATTATGGCGTACAATTGACGGATACGGGCAGAAAGCATGCCCTGCTAATTGTTAGAAAGCACAGACTTTGGGAATATTTTTTGGTAGAACGACTCAATTTTAACTGGGACGAAGTACATGATGTGGCCGAACAATTGGAGCATATAAAATCTCCAAAACTCGTGGAAGAACTGGACGCCTTTTTAGGCCGACCAGAATATGATCCTCACGGAGACCCTATTCCCGATGCGAATGGGAATCTTCCCGAATCCCCTAAAAAGAAACTGTCGTACCTAAAACAAGGTGATAAGGGCGTTTGCAAAGGCTTCAATGACAATTCTTCAGCCTTTTTACAATTCGTTTCCAAGCAGAATATTGGCCTAAATACACCTATCGAAGTACTCAACATTGAATCTTTTGACCACAGTATGACGGTTTTGGTGGGTAAAAAAGAAATATTACTGTCTAAAACCGCTACAGATAACATTTATATAGAAAACTAAGTGATACAGCGTTAAACACTTCCTAATAAGAAACATGAAAAAAATAACACCATTACTATTTGCCATAATGCTCTTTGCACGTTGTAACGAGGAAAAGAAAACAACAACTGGTAAACTAAATATTGTAACCACTACTACCATGATTACCGATCTCGTTAAGAATATTGGCGGCGATTCGGTTAACGTGAAAGGACTTATGGGAAGTGGGGTAGACCCACATTTATATAAGGCTAGCGAGGGCGATGTAACTAAACTTACCAATGCCGATGTCGTTTTTTATAGCGGCTTGCACTTGGAAGGAAAACTAGTGGATGTCTTTGAAAAAATGGGCAGAAATACCAATACGATTGCCCTAGCGGAGGTATTGGATAAAAATAAGTTGATTGGTTCGGAATATTTCGCCTCCAGCTTTGATCCTCATATTTGGTTCAATATCCAATATTGGAAACAGCTCACCTCCAAGTTGACCAGTGAATTAAGCAGATTAAATCCAGAAAATACCGGTTATTTCGAGACCAATAAAGCCGCCTATATGAAAAAATTAGACCTACTGGAAAATGAGATAAAGCAAACAATCGCAACGCTGCCCAAGGAAAAGCGCATATTGGTCACCGCCCACGACGCCTTTAATTATTTTGGCGAGGCCTACGGTTTTGAAGTCGTGGGACTACAGGGCCTCAGTACCGCTACAGAGGCCGGTGTACAAGATGTTCAAAATTTGGCAAAGCTTATCATAGATAAAAACGTAAAAGCAATTTTTGTGGAAACCAGTGTACCTAAACGCACTATTGAAGCCCTACAACAAGCCGTCTTATCAAAAGGCTTTCAAGTGGAGATAGGCGGGACCTTATACTCGGATGCCCTAGGAAACCCAGGAACAGAAGAAGGAACGTATCTAGGTATGTTCCGATATAATGTAAATACGATTGTAGAAGGACTTAAATAGGATTCAATTGGCAGTACCAGTTGCAATAAAAACGGATTCGGATTAGTGATAAAAAAAGGTAATCATTGCCAAACATTATACCGCTGACCAAAAACGTTAACTTGAACATGAACTTGAACTTTGAACAATGAAACCCTAAACATAAAACGATGAACGCCCCTCCAGCCATACAAATAGATGATCTTACCGTAGCCTACGACTACAAACCGGTCTTGTGGGATATAGACCTTGTGATTCCCGAAGGAGTGCTTATGGCTATCGTAGGTCCCAATGGAGCCGGAAAATCTACCTTAATTAAAGCTATTTTAGGTATTATTAAACCCATTGCAGGTACGGTACAAGTATTTGGCCAACCCTATAAAAAACAAGTGGACAAAGTAGCCTACGTACCGCAAAAAGGGAGTGTGGACTGGGATTTTCCCACCACCGCTTTGGATGTGGTCATGATGGGGACGTATGGAAGCTTGGGTTGGATTAAGCGTCCGGGACAAAAAGAGAAAAAAGCATCCTTGGAAGCTTTGGAGAAAGTAGGGATGCTGGAATTTAAGAGTCGGCAAATAAGTCAGCTGAGCGGAGGACAGCAACAGCGTATTTTTTTAGCCCGAGCCTTGGTGCAAAATGCGGAAATATATCTGATGGATGAACCCTTCCAAGGCGTAGATGCCACAACCGAAAAAGCAATTATCAATATATTAAAAGAATTACGCCAAGCGGGCAAAACGCTAATTGTTGTCCATCATGATCTACAAACTGTTCCTGAGTATTTTGATTGGGTCACGTTCCTAAATGTAAAGGGAATCGCCTCAGGGCCTGTAAAGGATATTTTTAATGATGATAACCTCACAAAGACCTATGGCATTAATTATAAAGTGGCAGTGAATCAGTAGCTATGGAACTCACGGACTTCTTCACAGACTACACCCTTCGCACCATCACGCTAGGTACGGCAATTTTGGGTGGCATCTGCGGTATGTTGGGAAGTTTTGCAGTGTTGCGAAAACAAAGTCTACTGGGTGATGCTATTTCCCATGCCGCACTCCCGGGAATTGCGATTGCATTTTTGATTACAGGAATAAAAGATGCCAACGTTATTTTGATCGGTGCTCTTATTAGCGGACTTGTAGGTACGTTTTGGATTAAAGGTATCGTAAAACGTACCCGACTTAAGAGCGATACCGCATTAGGGCTCATCCTTTCATTATTTTTTGGTTTTGGAATGTTGTTGCTGACCTTTATCCAGAAAATGCCGAACGCAAATCAGGCTGGGCTGGATAAGTATCTTTTCGGTCAGGCTGCTACCTTGGTAGAAGAAGATGTGTGGATTATGGCCGTGGTTACGGGGGTGAGTTTACTTGTTTTATTATTGTTTTGGAAAGAACTCAAACTACTGCTCTTTGATGCCGATTATACGAGAACTTTAGGCTTCAATACTAGATTTTTAGATATGTTGATTACCACATTTATTGTACTTGCCATCGTTTTAGGACTACAGACCGTTGGCGTCGTGCTCATGAGCGCCATGCTGTTGGCTCCTGCAGCTGCGGCGCGGCAATGGACCAACAACTTGGGTGTTATGGTAATTTTAGCTGCAATTTTCGGTGCATTTTCAGGTGTTTTTGGTACTGCTATCAGCGCCAGTCAGAATAACCTATCCACAGGTCCTATAATAGTACTAGTGGCCGCGGCCTTTGTGATTATTTCCTTTGTTTTTTCCCCTAGACGGGGATTGTTGTTCCGAGAAATCCGTTTTCGCAAAAATAGAAGGGAACTGCACTTGAAAAAAACATTGACCTTTATGTACCATATCGCCAAAACACATGAAAATGTATCGCATCCACATGCCATCCGTATCCTTAATAATTTTCAGGGCTTTACCAGAAAAACATTAACTAAATTAGAGGAACAACAGTTCATACAAATCCAAGGGAGCAATTGGGCGATGACCGAAAAAGGCTATGTAGAAGCGGAATCTATATTTAATCAAATAGGAAAAGAAAATGACTAGTGCACAATTAGAAATACAGCTCATTGCGGCATTGGTTGCTGTTGCCTGTGCCATACCTGGTACTTTTTTGGTGCTCCGTAAAATGGCCATGATCAGCGATGCCATAAGTCATGCTATACTTCCCGGAATCGTTTTAGGCTTTTTTATCACCCAAGATTTAAATTCGCCTGTGCTTATTTTACTCGCAGCGCTTACGGGTGTCATTACGGTGGTGTTGGTAGAATTTATTCAAAAAACAGGATTGGTAAAGGAGGACACCGCAATCGGATTGGTTTTTCCGGCCTTGTTCAGTATCGGAGTTATTATGATTGCCAAAAATGCAAATGACGTGCATTTGGATATTGACGCCGTACTTTTAGGAGAACTAGCCTTTGCCCCTTTTGATCGACTCCTAATCTCCGGAACGGATATCGGACCAAAATCCCTTTGGGTTATTGGTATTATTCTATTGATCTCGGTAGTACTATTGTTCTTATTCTTTAAGGAACTGAAATTAAGCACCTTTGACAAAGGATTAGCGACTACGTTAGGATTTTCGCCCGTAATACTTCACTACGGCCTTATGACCGTTTCGTCTGTTACCGTTGTGGGTGCTTTTGATGCTGTGGGTGCTGTTTTGGTAGTCGCATTGATTATTGCCCCGGCAGCAACAGCCTATCTATTAACCGATGATTTAAAACAGATGTTGCTATTAAGCGGTGTCTTCGGGGTTATGTCAGCTATTGGCGGGTACTGGATGGCAAATCTTCTAGACGCATCCATTGCAGGTTCGATGACCACGGTTTTAGGTATCCTATTTTTTATAGTGTATCTATTTGCTCCCAAACAAGGAGTTTTATCCGGGTTTTTTAAGGAGCGGCAGCAACGTGTGGAAGTTTCCCTTTTAATATTCCTACTACACCTACAAAACCATACAGAGCCCGAGGAACGCCATGTAAACCACCTTCGAGAGCATATTAATTGGCAGAAAGTCCGCGCGAAAACCGTATTGGAACTGGCCGCTAAAAACAACCTAATTCATACAATTAACAACATTGTTTTCCTCACGGAGAAAGGTCGGGAATTTACGGACGAGGCTTTAAAATATATTACCACCAATAAGGCTACGGCTATTGAAGAGCTGAAGGAGCGGTTTTTCTTGTTTAGAGGGTAAGCAAAATAGTCATAACCTTCATCAGCATAGTATTTTTATTATTTACCAATGTTCGCTACCTTTTTCTCCTTTAAACGGTCCTACCAAATTAGAGGTAATCCATCCTGCATAAAATGCTCCCACTTGTGCCTGTACCCGTTCTCCCCCAACATAACATTCGAGATGTTGTGGATAGAAGGCCAAATGATCCTTTACTTTTTCAAATCCTGCAAACGGCTTGGGATACGACCATGCAATCGGCTGATCTTTTATAGTTTTCAAAGCAAAATAAACGGCAGTTCCCTTCCATTCGCACATGGAGGATTTGTTCTGTATTTTTATGAGCTTACTCATATCAACATCCACCTGTGGTATATAGTACGTGGGAGGACTGGCAGTCTCTAAAACTGCCAATGCTATAACGGTTTCCGCGACTACTATACCCTTGTGGCTAACCAATACTGATTTGTTCACTTTTTCGATTTTCGGAGGTCTTGGGAAATCCCAGACGGATCGCTGCCCTTTTTTAGGCGTTATAGCGAACGAAGGTCTTTGTTTTCCTGTATGATCCCAGCTTTCACGGGCGTATTGCAACCAATTTTTCATCAATTTAATTTGAATAGCCAAACGTTATTAAAAAGGCATTAAAAATACATGATTCCGATGAATACTAGCAACGAATTCGTTTGTAAAATGGATGCTTATTACCGTATTGTGTTTTCAGTTTCATTCTCCAATAGCTTTTTTGATGTGCTAAACTCTGCCTTTGCGAATGGTTGTATACCACATCTCAATTTTGTGATTCCCACGATTTGTTGTTTAGTACCGTTCCTTTTAGCTCTGACCAAGGTTGTACACATTTTGGAAAATAACCTATATTTAGGAAATGAAAAGTACCTATGCCTACATCCTATTTTTAGTACTGTTTGCATCCTTTTTTAGTTTTTCACAAGAAAAAGAATTAAAGGGCTATCAACAAGAGCTTGCAGGTTCAAATGTAATTGTTGATATGATTTTCATACCTAAAGGACGCTTTGTAATGGGTAGTCCACCGAACGAAGCCAATAGAAAAGTTGATGAAAGTCCTACACACCAGGTGCTTATAGATGCATTTTGGATGTCCAAATATGAAGTTACCTGGGAACTCTATAACCTCTTCGTAAATAGAACCATTGATACCGTACCCAACAGAATCAACAATCCAGATGTTAAGATACAAGTAGATGCCATAGCCGGAGCTACCGTGCCCTATGTAGATATGAGTTTAGGAATGGGCACCGAGGCCGGACTACCCGTTGGGAATGTAACACAACACGCTGCATCTGCATTTTGTAAGTGGCTGTCCGCGAAAACAGGTTATTTTTATCGCCTTCCCACGGAGGCGGAATGGGAATATGCCGCTAGGGCAGGTAGCAAAACCGCCTATCATTTTGGGGATGATGTGGCCGACTTGGACGACTATGCCTGGCACTATAAAAATAGTGATAACACCTACCACGAGGTCGGTCAGAAAAAACCGAATGCTTGGGGATTGCACGATATGCATGGAAATGTGGCGGAATGGACCTTGGACCAATACCTGCCCGAAGTCTATCAAAATAGAACATCGACCATGAAAAACCCTTGGGAACATGCCACAACAGCATATCCAAGAACTGTACGCGGTGGTTCATATGACGATGACGCAGCATGGTTGCGGAGTGCGGCTAGAATGCCCTCTATGGAAAAATGGAAAATGCGAGATCCCCAATTCCCAAAAAGTAAATGGTGGAATACCGATGCCCCATTTGTAGGGTTTAGAATCGTTCGACAGGCATCAGCGCCAGCCCCAATGGAAATGAAAAAATACTGGAACCAATAAGTATAAAACCACAAAAATCAAAAGCATGGAAAAATCAGCGAAATCAACATCTAATTTAATAACACCTTCTAGACGGGGTTTTGTTAAGAGCAGTGCATTGGCAACGGCAGGGATGCTATTGCCAGGAATGGAACTAAGTGCCATGGCAAACGTTTTTAATGATAAGAAACTAAAAATTGCTGTAGTTGGTTGCGGCGGCCGCGGCACCGGTGCCGCCAACCAAGCGTTAAAAGCAGATGATAATGTAGAATTGGTAGCAATGGCAGATGCATTTCAAGACCAACTTGACAAGAGCCTTGTTAACCTTCAGAAAGCCTACGAAGGCACCAAAAAGGTAAACGTAAAGGATAAAAACAAGTTTGTAGGCTTTAATGCCTATAAAAAAGCGATAGATATGGCAGATGTCGTTATCCTCGCAACTCCTCCAGGATTTCGCCCCCATCATTTTGAATATGCCGTAAACGCCGGAAAGCATATTTTTATGGAAAAACCCATGGCTACAGACGTTCCCGGTATACGAAAGGTATTGGACATGGCAAAAGTGGCCAAGGAGAAAAAATTGAATGTAGTAGTCGGGTTACAACGCCACTATCAAAACAACTATCTCGCAGTAGCTGAAAAAATAAAGGAGAATGTAGTAGGGAAGATTGTATCCGGACAAGTTTATTGGAACAGTGCCGGTGTTTGGGTTCGACCAAGACAAGCAAACCAGACCGAAATGGAATATCAAATGCGCAATTGGTACTATTTTAATTGGTTATGTGGTGACCATATTTTAGAGCAGCACATTCACAATATTGATGTTGCCAACTGGTTCTTGGGAGAGTATCCTATTGCCGCTCAAGGTATGGGCGGGCGCCAAATCCGAACCGGCATAGACCACGGTGAAATATTTGATCATCACTTTGTGGAATTTACCTACCCAAGTGGTGCGGTAATTTCCAGTCAATGCCGCCATCAACCAGGTACTTGGTCCAAAGTGGGGGAGAATTTTCAAGGAACCAAAGGACGTATTGATATGAAAGACGCCGGTACGGCGAGTATTGTGGACTTGGAAGGCAATTCCATATTTGAACATCGTGGTAAAAACGACCCCAATCCCTACCAAGTGGAGCATGACAGGTTATTTGCTTCCATACGAAACAATGAGGTCATTAGCGATGCAGAAAACGGTGCAAAAAGTACCATGACCGCTATATTGGGAAGAATGGCTACCTATTCCGGTAAAGTAGTTACTTGGGACGAGGCCATGAAATCTGAAAAGCTCTTGGTACCTAAAGATATGGACTGGAATTCCACACCGCCCGTGCTGCCAGACACGAATGGAAACTACCCTATTCCTACACCAGGCGAAACGGATGTTTTTGTTTAAACATAAAATAATCTAGAATCTGGAAATAGAACAAATTTAAAAAATACAAGAAATGATTAAAAGCAGATACGTTTGGTAAGCCAGGCATTGTTGCAAGAAGTTGGTTTGAAAACCGTAAACATAGCGAATGTAGTATTTGAGCGCTTTTTTAAATAATCCTATAGGCGGTAATTTTTGAAAAAACGAAAATGAGTGACTATTTAAGTCTATTGTAATTACAAGAGCCGTTGACTTTCCCTATTTTTATGCAACATAATTTGAAATGAATTACTAAAGATGCGGCAGCTA
>CAZUIE010000014.1:0-23449 GCA_964620945.1 uncultured Maribacter sp. | reverse complement strand
GCAGGAAACACTGCCATTGTTAAACCTTCTGAAGTAACTCCGCATACGGCAAAAATCATCTCGCAAATAGTGGCCGTCAGTTTTGAGCCAGAGCACGTAACCGTAATCGAAGGTGGCGTGGAAACTTCACAAGAATTGCTAGCCCAAAAATGGGACTACATCTTCTTTACGGGAAGCACCGGAGTGGGTCAAATTGTTTACGAAAGCGCTGCGAAACACTTAACGCCCGTTACCTTGGAATTGGGCGGTAAAAATCCGACCATTGTAGACGAAACTGCATCTATATCTAAAGCGGCAAAACGTATTGTATGGGGAAAG
The DNA here is from genome assembly GCA_964620945.1 of uncultured Maribacter sp. Lineage (GTDB taxonomy): Bacteria > Bacteroidota > Bacteroidia > Flavobacteriales > Flavobacteriaceae > Maribacter. Next base: position 23,131 of record CAZUIE010000014.1, on the reverse strand, counting down.
TTCTTAAATGCGGGACAAACTTGCATTGCCACGGACTATATTTTGGTTCATCAATCAGTAAAAAATAAATTAGTAGCCGCCCTAAAACAAAGTATTACCGATTCCTATGGCGAAAACCCAGAAGCATCAAGAGATTATGCCAGAATGGTTGGCGCGAACCACTTTTCTTCCCTAAAAGGAATGTTGGAAGGGCAGGAAATCTTGTTCGGAGGCCATACTACAGATGAGGATAATTTTATCTCCCCTACCCTGGTCAACGAACCTAAAATGGATAGTAAATTAATGAAAGGGGAAATTTTTGGCCCTATTCTCCCAATTATAGCATACGAAACTGAAGCCGATATTGACCGATATATAATGAACTATGGCAAGCCTTTGGCAACTTACGTATTCTCCAATAATAAAACGTTCCAAAAGAAAATAATAAAAAATTACAGTTTCGGCGGAGGCGCCATAAACGATACCATCATACAGATTACGAACAAAAATCTGCCCTTTGGGGGCGTTGGGAACAGCGGTATCGGTGCATACCATGGCAAAAAGTCCTTTGACCTATTTTCTCACCATAAAAGCATCGTCAAAAAAGCCAATTGGTTTGAGGTACCCATGCGCTATCCGCCCTATACACTACCTCTTAAATTTATTAAGAAAGTGAAGCACTTGTTCTAACTTTTGGCTATTTATCACAAGGAAGCTAACCCATGTTCCAATATTTTTTCACACTACTTCATAATTCGATCCAATAAAAAATCATATACACTGGACGTTTATAATTCTATTATCAAAAGGCTCAGAATTAGAGTTCTGGCCACAAGAATAGTTCTTTTTACAACTAGGTAAAAAAGGGAGGATTGGGACATTCATGATATTAAAGAAAATGGTGATAGACCATAGCCGATTGAGACAGTACTTTTTATTACCGATTACGCCTACCAAACTTCTATTTAAAGGAGTATTACATTAAAGTCATTTGAATTGGAGGTACCTAGTTCCCAGGTATTTTGACAACATCAGCCATAATAGAAAAAGGTCCGTTGAACTTTGTTAAAGCAATAAATCAAATTAAAAAAATCGAGGAAAAATCCCATTTTAATTTTGAAATAATAAATCAGTGAAGGAATTTGCAATTAATTTACATTATACTTACTTTAATTTTACACTTCGTTGATTTATAAAATGAATCTAGCGCAATTACTCAACTTTGGCAGTCTATGATAAGAAAATCCTTTTTTTATATCTTTTTAAGCTTGCTTGGCGCTATTTTATTTTTAAATCCAAATTTTCAAACGATTGCCGCAGGCGTTGCCATTTTACTTTTTGGCATGATTATGCTTGAGGAAGGTTTTAAAGTTTTCACCAAAGGGCCGCTCCAAAAAATCTTAAAGAAAGCGACGGATAAACTATACAAAAGTATTGCCGCTGGGGCAGTGGTCACCGCCTTTATTCAATCAAGTTCTTTGGTTTCGGTAGTGGCTATTTCATTTATGAGCGCAGGATTGATTACCCTTAGTGGTGGAATGGGTTTAATTTTTGGGGCAAATATCGGAACTACTGCCACCGCATGGCTAATTGCTGCTTTTGGTTTAAAAATAAAAATATCGGTCTTGGCAATGCCCATGCTCGTATTCGGTATTGTTTTCTCATTGCAAAAAAGGATTAGCTTAAGGGGAATTGGTAATATTCTTGCCGGTTTGGGATTTTTCTTCTTGGGAATTCATTACATGAAAGAAGGTTTTGATGTGTTTAAAGAATATATTGATTTAACCCAATATGCTATACCTGGATATGTAGGGATTATTATTTATGCTGGAATCGGAATTGTAATAACTACAATTCTTCAATCTAGCAGTGCCACATTGGCTTTGATTTTAACGGCTTTGGCTGCTGGGCAAATTGAATATGAAAATGCGTTGGCGCTGGCCATAGGCGCAAATGTTGGCACAACTATTACAGCCGTATTAGGCTCCATTAGTTCTAATATAGCCGGAAAACGACTGGCAGGAGCCCATCTAATTTTCAATTTGATTACAGGGGTAGTCGCCTTAGCCATCATATTCCCGCTCGCAGACCTCGTCGATTATTTAGCAGATTTAGCAGGTATTTCAAATGATGATTTTACGCTAAAACTAGCCATGTTCCATACCATTTTCAATGTCTTAGGAGTGATTATAATGCTGCCGCTCATAAAAACAACCGAAGCATTCTTGATACAGTTCTTTAAGGAAACACAGGAAAAAGGAATAGAGGTTCCCAAGTATTTAAATGAAACTGTTCTGAAATTTCCAAGTACCGCTGTTTTGGCCTTAGCAAATGAATCAAAGTATTTGTACGAAAATGCAGTCTTTGAAATTGTTACACATGCATTAAACATTCATAGAGAGGATATAAAATCCGATTTGAAAGCTAAGGATATTATTAAAAAATCAAAAAGTAACTTTAACATTGATGTTAGGGATTTGTACTACAGTAAAGTAAAGACGATTTACGGAGAAATAATTAGGTATGCCACCACGGCCCAAAGTAAATTAAATATGGGGGAAAGTATGAATAATCGTATATCTGAATTAATAGTCGCTAATCGTAAAATGGTGGAGATTATAAATGCGGTTAGGGAATTGGGTAGAAACGTATCCTATTACTTAGACTCGGACAATAGCCATATGGAAAGGGAGTACGATAAGTTTCGAAAAAAAATCATCAGGGTCTTACGGGTCATTTATTTGTTCAGAACACAGGAGAATAAAGAATTATATTTTTCAAAACTATTAACACTTAGGGACGAAGCAAAAAAAACAAAATATCAAAACACAAAATTTATTAATACCCTGATACGAAAAGACCTAATCAATGCTGAGATGGCCTCTTCCTTGGTAAATGATAAGGACAACCTTAACGAGATGATTAAAAATTTAATCTCGGTTGCAGAACTTCTCTATGGAGAAAGAGATTCTTTATTGGTCAAGGGAAAACTAAACGCAGAAGAAAATGCCTAATCTTATTTTTTCTTCTCGATTAGGTTTCTCAAAGGATAGTCGAAATGAATTTTTTTTACAAAGAGACCTTTTATAAAAAGTTTCATGTCCAAGCTATAGGCAAGAAAACCTGCAAGTAAGAATCATAAATTGTTCCTTTCTTTTGTCCTTATTCTAATTTAAAGCTAATTGGTAGGCTATAGGGAACCCGTACTGCCCTACCTCGCTGCATTCCAGGTGTCATTTTTGGTATTGATGCAACTATTCGGGTAGCCTCATTTTCTAAATTTTGGTCTGGTCCTCGAACCCTGATATCCGAAATGTATCCCTTTGTATCGATTGCAAATTGTACATAGACTTTGCCTTGTATACCCAATTCTACCGCCATCTCAGGATATTTAAATTCTTTAGCTACATGTTCTTGAATCTTTTTTTGAAAACAGGCTATTTGCTCTTTCTTATTTTTGATATCCTCACAGCCAGGGAAAATAGGTATGTTCTCTATTACCGAAAAAGGAACGGATATTTCCTCCTCTAACTCATCTACCACAATATCATCTACCTCAACCGGGGCCTCAATAACTGATTCTTGGTCAGTTTCAGTACTTTCTATAATCGTTTCCTCTATGTCATCGTTGTCCTCTACGATTTGAATTATTTCAGGTGCCGCCGGTGGCGGAGGTGGCGGCAGGGTCTTCAATTGTTCTGTCATGGGAACCTCTTCCTTGATTTCATCTATCACATTCAGCGATTCTACGATTAAATCTTCTTTATCATACGTTTTATATTCCAATGCTCGCCAGGTAAGAAAAAGCACAAGGGCAAGCCCCATAACAAAATATAGACCACTATTTAAATTCAAGTCGACCTTAGGATTCTTTTTAACTTGCATAATACGATGGTTTTAAGTTGGTTACTTCCTTAAAATTAATTTTATTTTGCAAGAACAAACATGATATTTATCAGTTTAATCGCTAATCATAAGTTTCCCAAAAGAGGTTGACTCTGGGTGCAGCGATTATCGTGTACAATACGGTCCGCTTGTTTTCTACCTGACTTCCTAAAAGGTAATCGAACAAAAAAAGGTAGATATGAAGGGAATGTTCTGAATTGGGGAGCAACCAAGCACTGTGGAGCCCTTAGAAAAGAAATTAATACGATAAGGATACAGGGTATAAAAAAGATTTCTTAACGCACCATTATTAAATATTTGCCTCAAAATATTCGTTATTCATGCGAGCTATGTTCTTTAGTTTTATTTCCTTGGGACATTCTATCTCGCATGCACCTGTATTGGTACAGTTTCCAAAACCCTCTAAATCCATTTGTTTTACCATATTCCGCACTCGGCTATGGGCTTCGATTTTTCCCTGAGGCAATAAAGACAATTGAGATATCTTGGCAGATGTGAATAGCATAGCGGATGCATTTTTACAAGCGGCCACACATGCACCACAGCCAATACAGGTTGCGGAATCGAATGCGGCTTCTGCAATCGACTTTTTAATTGGAATCGTATTTGCATCCTGTGTATTGCCGGAGGTATGAACCGATACGAAGCCACCTGCCTGCTGTATGCGATCAAAAGCAGAGCGATCTACGACTAGATCCTTAATAATAGGAAAAGCCTTGGCTCTGAATGGTTCTACATAAATGGTGTCCCCGTCGTTAAATCGTCTCATATGTAATTGACAGGTAGCGATACCCCTATCCGGTCCATGGGGTTGTCCATTTATAAAAAGCGAACACATACCACAAATACCCTCCCTACAATCGTGATCGAAAGCAATGGGACTTTCTCCTTTTAAAATAAGGTCGTAATTAAGGGTATCCAACATTTCCAAAAAAGAATCATCGGGGTTAACATTATCCAAGTGATACTGGGTCAAGGTTCCCTTTTCCTTGCTGTTCTTTTGCCGCCAAATTTTTAAGGTTAGCTTCATTCCTTTATCCTTTTTTGGTTTTATTTATAACTTCGTTGCTGTACAATTATGTTTTCGTACACTAATTTTTCCTTATGCAATTTCCATTCGCCCGGCGCTCCCATATATTCCCATGAAGCTACGTGGCCAAAATTTTCATCATCCCGCATAGCCTCACCTTCCGAGGTTCGATGTTCTTCGCGATAATGTGCACCACAAGATTCCTCGCGGCTCAACGCATCCTTGGCATAAAGTTCCCCCAATTCCAAAAAATCGGCCAGCCGCCCTGCTTTGGCCAACTCTTCATTAAATTCATCTGCTGTTCCGGGAACGATAACGTTCTCCCAAAATTCTTTGCGTAGTAAAGCAATTTCTTCCATGGCAGTTTCTAGTCCCTTTTTATAACGGTTAATTCCACAATACTTCCACATAATGGTGCCTAGTTTTTTATGAAAATAGTCTACGGGATGTACTCCTTTATTCGTAATTAACGTATCAATTGTATCTTTTACCTTCATCTCGGCCTTTTCAAATTCAATAGACGCCGTGGTAACTTTTCCGGCCCCTATTTCTGCGGAAAGATAATCTCCAATCGTGTAAGGTAAAATAAAATATCCATCTGCCAATCCTTGCATTAAGGCAGATGCACCCAACCTATTTGCTCCGTGATCCGAAAAATTAGCTTCTCCTATGGCAAAAAGACCAGGAACAGTAGTCATTAAATTATAATCTACCCAAAGCCCGCCCATGGTATAATGAGTGGTCGGGTATATCTTCATTGGCGTCTCATACGGATTTTGATCTACAATTTTTTGATACATCTGAAACAGATTACCATATTTCTGTTTCATCATTTCCTTACCTAAATCTTTTATTATTTCATCATCGGTATTTTCTAATCGTTTAATGTGCGCTTGTTCGCTACCAAATCGTTGTACGGCCGAAGCAAAATCCAAAAACACGGCCTGGCCAGTTATATTTACCCCAAAACCCGCATCACAACGTTCTTTTGCAGCGCGTGAAGCTACATCCCTAGGTACTAGATTACCGAATGCGGGATACTGCCTTTCTAAATAATAATCTCGGTCTTCTTCTCTTAAATCCTCTGGTTTTTTTCTCCCCTCTCTGATGGCCTTTGCATCTTCTATGGTTTTAGGTACCCAGATGCGACCATCGTTTCGCAAAGATTCTGACATCAAGGTGAGTTTGGATTGGTTGGGACCACCAACCGGAATTGCAGTAGGATGTATTTGGTTGAAACATGGATTTGCCAGAAAAGCACCTCTTCGATGTGCCTTCCATGCTGCTGATGCATTACTCCCCATCGCATAGGTAGAAAGATAAAAAAGATTTCCGTAGCCGCCAGAAGCTATTATTACCGCATGTGCTGCATGGCGCTCTATCTTCCCATTAACCAGATTTCTAGAAATAATTCCTCTTGCTTTGCCATTGACCAAAACAACATCCATCATTTCATGCCGGTTGAACATCTGAATTTGACCACGGGCAATCTGTCTATTCATGGCCGAATACACCCCTAGTAATAATTGCTGTCCCGTTTGTCCCTTTGCATAGAATGTACGGGAAACCTGGACGCCTCCAAACGAGCGATTGTCTAAAAGTCCACCATATTCCCTGGCAAAAGGCACACCCTGAGCCACACACTGATCTATAATATTGGAAGAAACCTCTGCCAACCGATATACATTGGCTTCACGCGACCGGTAATCCCCTCCCTTAATTGTGTCATAAAATAAACGATAGACAGAATCTCCATCACCCTGATAATTCTTAGCTGCATTTATACCGCCCTGCGCAGCAACGGAATGCGCCCTACGCGGAGAGTCCTGAAAGCAAAACGATTTTACGTTATACCCGAGTTCAGCAAGAGTGGAAGCTGCCGACCCACCTGCAAGACCAGTACCAACAACGATAACATCCAATTTACGCTTGTTGGCCGGACTTATAAGGTTAAGATTATTTTTATGGTTCGTCCATTTTTCACTCAAAGGTCCTGGTGGTATTTTAGCATCCAATCGGTTCATCCAATATATTATTTACAAGTTATTGTCCATTATCTGATGCGCATCTATTAAAGGACCACCATGCATAATTTCTTCAGAGGCCAAATTAATAAATTTGTCAAAATTCAGATGAAACGAATGTGCCAATTGAATGGCTTTACTCACATAGGCCCCTTTTTGCAACCAAGTATTCATGGGATCTAACATTTCAGAAGGTACATTATGACAATACTTAGGCATATGCAACCCAAAAATTGGGTGTTGCTCGTAGTCTACCTTTTCCAATTCCCCAGTTAAAATAGATGAAATCATAGCCCGTGTGTATTTGAGTTTAATTCTAGAACCCACACCGTAAGGGCCTCCGCTCCAACCCGTATTGATTAGCCAAACATTTACTCCTGCCTCGGTCATTTTCTTGCTTAGCATTTCTGCATATACCGTTGGGTGCAAGGGCATAAATGGCTCACCAAAACACGCAGAAAATGACGGTACGGGCTCATTGATCCCAGCCTCTGTCCCGGCGACTTTTGCCGTGTAGCCAGAGATAAAGTGATACGCGGCCTGCCCGGGCGTTAGTTTGGATACCGGAGGCAATACACCAAAGGCATCGCAGGTTAGAAAGAAAACATTTTTCGGATTTTTTGCGAAAGAGGGCAGTACAATATTGTCTATATGTTTTATCGGATAGCTTACCCGTGTATTCTGGGTTATGGAACTGTTAAAATAATCTACTTCTTTGGAGCCATTCTTAAACACAATATTTTCTAAAAGTGCACCTGGACGAATAGCACGATAGATATCCGGCTCCTTTTCCTCGGTAAGGTCAATGACCTTGGCATAGCATCCACCTTCAAAATTGAAAATGACATTATCGGCAGTCCAACCGTGCTCGTCATCACCGATTAGTTTTCGTTCAGGATCAGCGGAAAGTGTCGTTTTTCCCGTTCCTGAAAGTCCAAAAAATATAGCAGTATCTCCAGCTTCCCCCACATTTGCAGAACAATGCATAGGCAATACATTTTTTTCAATAGGGAGTATAAGGTTCAAAGCAGAAAAGATACCCTTTTTCATCTCCCCGGTGTAGGCAGAACCGGCAACCAAAGCTACCTTTCTCGTAAAATCGAGAATTGAAAAGTTACCGCTTCTTAGACCATACATATCGGGGTTCTTAGCTTCATAACCAGGTGCACATAAGACCAGCCACTCTTCCTCAAAATTCTCGATTTCATGATCTTCCAAGCCAATGAACATATTTTTTACAAAAAAATTGGACCAAGGATATTCTGTTATCGTACGAACATTCATCCGATACTCTGGATAGGCGCATACATAAGCATCGCGCACGTAAATCTCTTTTCCCGATAGATACTTGGCCACTTCATTGTATAGCATTTCAAACTTATCCGAATCCAACGGTTTATTGATACGCCCCCACCACACCTTATCCTTGGTATAGGCATCCTTTACCAAAAATCTATCCTTTGGCGATCTTCCTGTAAACTTTCCAGTATTAATGCAAAGCGTACCATTCTCAGTTTGTGTCCCCATCCCCTTTTCAATTGTAATTTTTTGTAGGGTCTCGCCATCCAGATTCCAATGGGCAGTTACATTTTCCAAGCCATAGGTACTAAGATTGTTATTTTTTGGTGTTTTCGATACAATTTCCATAGGTTTTAAATATTTGTAATTAGTAATTAGATTAAAAAGGCCATATGAGTGGTACCAACAGCATGGTCACCACAAAAAATAAAAATAAAAGTGGACCGCCCACTTTTACATAATCCATAAATTGATACCCTGCAGACCCCATAACCATAGCATTGGTGGTAGTACCTACAGGCGTTAAAAAAGCGGTGGAGGCACTGACGGCTACAATCACCATAAAAGGCTTTGGAGAAACTCCCATAGCCACGGCTGCCATAAACGCTATCGGAGCCATTAGCACTGCAGTAGCAGAGTTGTTTATGGTTTGGCTAAAAATGGTGGTAGTTAGGAATACGCCTCCTAAAAGTGCCACAGGGTGTATATCACCAAAAAGCTGCACTAAACCATTAGATATGATTTCCGCCGTACCTGTTTTCTGCAAGGCAATTCCCATGGGAATCATAGCAGCTATCATAACCACGCTTGTCCAGCTAATTCCCTTATACGCTTTTGCTATTGGCACACACCTGGTAAGCATCATGATACCTGCACAGATTAGGGCTGCTATGGCACCAGGAAGAATTTCTAGCACCAAAAACAAAATCATTAAAACCAGGGTCCCTAGGGCAACGTAGGATTTTGGGGTCAAGATGTCAACGTCTTTTGCCATGGCATCAGGACTTCCTGAAATGACTAGATTCTCATAGACCTTTTGCAGCGCTTCAATGTTTTTCCATGATCCCCTTATCACAAAGGCGTCACCCGACTTTATGGTAATATTTTTATCTAGTATGGGTCTTCCATTACGAGAGGCTCCCAACAACTGAATGCCAGATTTACCAAGATATTTGCCAAGCGGCAGTGTACGGCCTACAAAAAATGATGTGGGGGTAATAATCATCTCCACCATACCTACTTCTTGGTTAATGAGTTCCTTCTTCAGTTCAGAAGGATTAAACTCCTTAGGGATAACAGCCAAACCAAATGCTAATATCAAGTTATCTACATCGTCCGGTTTCCCCTTCACTGTTATAATATCGTGATAGCGCATTTCCGTTTCAGGGTCGGGAAGTTCCACAAAAGGAGCCGTACGTTTTATAACACTAGGATGCCTGCGGCGCAAGCGCATTATGGATACATTATATTTTTTTTCGAATTCCCAATCCCCTATACTCGTGTTAATCAATGGAGACATAGAACGCAGACGTAAACGGTACAAATCTTCACCAACGCTATAGTTTTCTATCCACTTATGAACTTCGGAATCAATATTTACGGGCTGCTCTACGTTTTTATGTACAGGTAGCAACGAATAGCCCACATATCTAAAATACAGGATGGTAATCACCAATAAGGGAAGGCCAATGAGGCCAAACTCAAAAAATGAGAAACTCTCCATACCTTTTTCACTTAGTGTATTACTAACGATAATATTGGGAGGTGTACCTGTTAAAGTTAAAAGGCCACCCGTATTGGACCCAAATGCCACTGGCATTAATAGTTTAGACGGCACCGTACCTGCTTTCCAAGCCGCGGAGACCGTTACTGGAAGTAAGGCCGCTACCGTACCTGTATTACTTACAAAACCAGATAGAGCACCAGATCCCAAGGTTACTAGTACCAGTAGTTTCGGGATGCTTTTTCCTGCCCAAACAATAAATTTTTGACCTGCCAGTGCTGTCCATCCTGTTCTGGCTAAGCCTTCTCCAATGATAAAAAGCGCCGCAATCATCATTACCGTTGGGTTGCTAAAACCACTTAAGGTTTCCGATAAATCTAGAATCCCCATCAAGTAAAGGGCTAGCATGGATAGCAAAGCAACCACATCTGGTGGAAATTTCCCCCAAACGAATAAAGCAATCGTAATGGCCAAAATGACCAAAAGTACAATCATATATTAAATGGTTTTATCAATTGCCAAGACAGGTATCTGGGAATGTAATGTCAACATTTGGGTAAGTTGGCCCTCTGATGATTTACCGCTGGCCATATGGTTTCTTGGAAGAATTGCAATCATATCAATGTCCTTATCTGTAGTATAGGACAAAATTGCTTCCAGAATGTCAGGATTTTTGATAAAAACATGCTCGGAATAGAAATTTTCGAGATAGTACTGTAATGCATTCTCGTTCTTATCATCTATTTTAGAATATCCGTAAGATTCCTGTTTATTTTCTACGGTAATAACGTGAACCTTAGCATTGAATTTTCGTGCAACTTGCAATAGTGTATCCAGTACTTTAGTATTTTCTATTTCCTCTTTACCAAGTACCAGGGCAATATTCTCTAGTCTAAATTCTTCTAATACAAAAGGAACCACCAGCACAGGACATTCTGCTTCTAAAACCAATTTTGAAGTATTGCTCAGTTCATCGTCCCAAACGCCTAATGAACTAAAAGTACCCATTATAATAAGATCTATATCTTTCTTTTTTTGGATTTCGATGATAGTTTCTGTCAGGCTACCGCTCGCAGAAATCCATTCTATTGGATGTTTAAGAAATGCTTGGTGTTTCTCCTCTGTTGACTTAAACTCCTCCCTAAGCTGTTCTAAATTTTGATTATCCGAAATATAGGCCAAAACAATTTTTTGGTTTTCGTCCTTGCCTATATAATCAACCGCATAAGCAAGAGCTCGTATTGCAGTTCTAGAAAAATTGAACGGAATTAATATGCTGCGAATTTTCTTCATGACTACTTTGGATTTTATTTTCGATACCATGTAAAAATAAATGTACTTTGGCAAATAAAATATGACAGGTGTCATATAATGATAAAACGCATCTACTTTATACATTTTATAAAGTACAACATTTAGCATAAGTGAATTTTACAAATACCATAATTTTATGAATAGTGGCGATTACACAATAAGAAAGAAGCTGCAGTCTTGTTGACACCTATGTTTTACATGATTTTTGGTTGACCTATTTTTGATTTTAAACACGTTATCGGATTACAAAAGGAAAGCTATTATGTGTATACAACTATAAAATACAAGCTATGATTTCTAACATAGAAATCGTTTTGAAAAGTTTATATTTGGTTCATGCGGGTATTTCAGAAAAACAGTAATATTTTCGACCTTCTTTCGGAAGGGGTTTCCGAGGGAATCATTGTTGTAAATACAGCGCAGGTTATTGTGGCTACCAATAACGCCGCTGTTAAAATGTTCGGATATAAGAAACATGAACTAACAGGAAAGCCACTTGATGTCCTCATTCCAAAAAACTATCATCACACCCATCATACCCATGTTGAAAAGTTTATTGTTACGAACGAAAAACGAAAAATTGAACATAATCAAAATCTTTACGGTATTCGTAAAGACAATCATGAATTTCCGGTAGAAATAGGGCTCAATCCTTTTCAGGTTTACGGTGCAACATATGTTATGGCCTTGATTATAGATATTACCGACCGTAAACGAAAAGAAAATGAGCTGAATCAGTGGGCACGTATTTTTGATGAATCGTTGAATGAAATGTACATTTTCGATGCCGATACCTTCAAGTTTAGAAATGCAAATAAAGAGGCGCTAAGAAACATTGGCTATTCTATAGAGGAACTAGTAACGATGACTCCTATAGATATTAAGCCAGAACTAAATACACCTACCTTCCGAAAATTAATACAACCCTTGTTACAGGACATTACGGGTAAGGTAGATTTTGAGACTGCACACCAAAGAAAAGATGGAACTTCCTATCCGGTAGAAGTGCATCTACAACTTTCCCAAGTAGGAGAACAAAAGTCCTTTGTTGCTATTATTTTGGATATTTCAGAGCGAAAGAACTATACCGAAATCCTTGAGAAAAAGGTAGCCGAACGCACAATTCAACTGTCGGAGGCACTGGCAATAGAAAAAGAACTGAACGAATTAAAAACTCGTTTCCTATCCTTGGTTTCCCATGAGTTTAAGACACCTTTAAGCAGTATATTAACCTCTATTACCTTGTTGGGCAAATATACCCAGACCGAGCAGCAAGAAAAACGAGACAAGCATGTGGAAACGATAAAAAGTAAGGTCAAATACTTGGATACCATTTTAAATGATTTCCTTTCCGTTGAACGTTTGGAATCCGGAAAAGTAAACTACACTATTGAAAGCTTTCCCTTAAGTAAAGTGATAAACGAAGTGGTATATGATTGCAATATGTTATTAAAAAATGGTCAAAAGATTCTGTATCCAGATAATATAGATGAACTCATGATACAATTTGATGAAAAAACACTAGCGTTGGCTTTATCAAATTTAATTCACAATGCCATTAAATATTCTTTGGAAAACGCTATAATCGACCTGCAGGTAGAAATTCAAAAAGAAGAAATAGTTCTAAAGATTATCGATGAGGGAATTGGAATACCCAAGGCTGACCAAAAACATATTTTTGACCGCTACTTTAGGGCAGAAAATGTCCTTTTGACGCAAGGTACCGGTATTGGATTGAACATAGCAAAACAGCACCTAGAAAACTTGGGTGCAAGCCTTGACTTCTCAAGTAGAGAAAACCAAGGCTCTACTTTTACCGTAAGCATTCCAAAGAACAATATAGCTACTAGAAAATGAAACGAATTTTATTAATTGAAGATGACACCGTCTTACGCGAAAACACGGCGGAGCTTTTAGAGCTTTCCGGCTATTCCGTGATAACCGCCCCCAACGGAAAAATTGGTGTTGCAGCTACCAAGGAATATTTACCTGACATTATTATATGTGATATTATGATGCCCGTGCTTGATGGTTATGGGGTTTTGGAGCGTCTGTCTTCTGATGAAACAACCAAACACATACCTTTCATCTTCCTTTCTGCAAAAACAGAGCACAAAGAAATACGGAAAGGAATGGATTTGGGAGCGGATGATTACCTCACTAAGCCTTTCCTTGAGGAGGACCTTATTAGCGCAATAGAGAGCCGATTGGCCAGGGCTAAGCTTTTAAACGATAGGGACGACCATAAAGCTAGTAATGCCCAAGTTTCTGAAGATGAAATGCGCACGTTACATGAACTAAAGAACTTTTTTGACGACAATGGTGAAGTCACAAGTTTTGAGGAAGGTGAAACTATTTATCAAGAGGGAGCTCGCTCCACTAACATCTATTTGGTATTAAAAGGGCTTGTAAAAGGCTATAGTATGGATACGGATGGCAAAGAACTGATAACCGCATTATACAGGGCGGATGACTTTTTAGGATTTACCTCTTTTCTAAATAAGACCCCTTATAATGAGACCACAACTGCAATAGAAACCGTAAAGTTAGTGGGAATTTCCAAAGAAAACCTGAAAGCTATATTGGAAAAAAATAAAAATATATCTTTTGAATTGATGGAGCTTCTAACTCAGAATATTACCCTTATTAAAGCACAATTATTACAAATGGCCTACAGTTCGGTACGTAAAAAAACAGCCCAAACACTATTACAATTTGCAAACGTAATGAACACCAGCAACAAGGAGCCTATTAAAATTTCGCGTAGCGATTTGGCAAGTGTAGCCGGTATTGCACCGGAGAGTCTTATCCGTACACTTTCCACTTTTAAGAAAGAAGGGCTTATAGCTATTGAAGGTCGAAATATTCGTATTAAAGAGCTAAAAGCGCTGCAATACATAAATTAACTTAGGTAGAACATCACAAATCAAAACGGGTTCACTTGACAAATATCATTTTACACGCGCTTTCATAAGCTTACTTTTGAGTATCAAGCCGCGTAAATGAAAGACATTTTAATACCTACAGATTTTTCAGCAAATTCCTGGAACGCTTTAAAATATGCCATTTGGTTATTTAAGAAGGAAGCTTGTAATTTTTATATTCTACATATTCGTTCCTATAAGGATTCGGATACGAACAGCAATTCCTTTGCATCACCTTCGGTAAAAGTTAGTCTCTCTACCAAAGAACAATTAAATGTACTTTTTAAACAAATCGAAGCGTTACGAGTTAATGAAAAGCATCATTTTATTGCACTTCATGAATACGGTAACTTCATTGATATCATCCGTAAAACAATAGCAGTTAAAAAAATAGAACTTATTGTAATGGGAACCAAAGGGGCCAGTGGCCTTAAAGCTACCGTAGTAGGAAGCAATACAGGTGATGTTATCACTAAAGTACTCTGCAATGTGTTGGTGATACCAGAAAATACAGCTGCCAATATACCTAAGCAGATTGCCTTTCCAACAGATTATAATCTTTTTTACACATACCCCATCCTAGAAGGAATTACCGAAATATTACGAATTTCAAAAGCCCATTTACACGTTTTGAATGTTTCTAAAAGCAAAACACTCCTCACAAACACCCAAGAGACAAACAAAATATATTTGAAGGACTACTTGGAAGAACTGTTCCCTTATTCCTACAATTTTCATAGTAGAACCGATAAGAATGTAAAAACGGCTATTCTTAACTTCATATCCACCAACCAGCTAGAAATGGTAACCATGGTAGCTAAAAACTTAAATTTTTTCCAACAGCTTTTATTTGATACCACCATTGAAAAATTAAGTTTTCACACTACAGTGCCATTGTTGGTGCTACATGAGTAGCATTCCAAGTTCAGCACTTGCCAAAACCCTATTTTAAGGTACAAGAGCCTTTTTTTATGGTTACATACAAGGCAAGTCCCTTGAAAAAATCTTGAGATGTACCTAATCTCCCATTATTCTAGCCATACAATTTGGTTTGTACCAAGCTTTTTAAAGCAAAGTACCTTTATGATTTACATTCTAAAATATAAACATATGAATACTGAAATCATGGGGGGAACCCATGTATTGTTTAGCCCTAAAATTGGCGCGAAACTAAAACGTGTAATCATCCACAAAATACACGGAAATTATAAAAATATATCAAATCGATTTTATCTAAAAAAATATCATGGGTTTGTGTCGTTTCACGGGCAAAGTTTCATTTTAAAACTGATAGGCAATCTCATCCTATTAAAGGAATTAATTTAGATTTCCCAAAACAACCAAACGTATTAGAAGAACAAGCTTTCCCTGATGGAGCTGGCTAAGGAACTACTTTTAGATGCAAAAATCTAGCATTATTATGTGAGGGAAAACAATCACTTATACTTCTTTTAATTTCCTGTGATACAAATGATATATATCATAGTAATTATGTGATAATAAAAATATTTTTGAAATAGTTTTAAAAAGAGATACGATGCGAACCATATTGATTCCTACAGATTTTTCACAGAATGCAATGCATGCCATAAACTATGCACTACAACTCTACAAATGTGAACGAACTCGCTTCTACTTTTTGCATGCCTACGCGGATGAGGTCTATGGCCCATTTAAAAATAATTCCAAAGATTCCGTAGCCAAGCAAAAAAAAATCAGTCAAAAAAAAGCAGATGAATCCCTAAAAGAAATAATAGAGAACCTTACCCAAAAATACCACAATCCTAAACATATGTTTGAAGGCATATCTGCCTTTGAGTCTTTGGTAGATGCGGTCAATGATTTCGCAAACCAGATAAATGTAGACCTAGTGATTATGGGGACCCAAGGTGTAACAGCAAACAAAGAGATTACCTTTGGTAGCCATACGGTGCAGGTATTCAAATATGTACAATGTCCTGTTTTGGCTATTCCTGAACATTATAAGTATCGGCAACCAAAAAAAATAGCGTTTCCAACAAACTATATGCTACCTTATAAACGAAGAGAATTAAATCTGTTGAACACTTTAGCCGCAGAATTTAAATCAGAAATATACTGCCTATATATTTCAGATTTTGAGGACCTTAGTCATAGACAGGTTGATAATAAACGTTTCTTGCAAGAATCATTAGCCGATGCCTTTCTCTTTTTTGAAAGTGTACCAGTAAAGAACAGAAGTGAGGCCATTATGGAATTTATTGCACAAAAAGAAATTGACCTTTTAGTTATGGTCAATTCAAGGCATTCCTTTTTAGAGGATATGTTATATAGATCAACGGTAGATGAAATTGGCCTGCAACCAAAAGTACCGTTTTTGGTTATGCAAAATCTAGCCCGATAATGATTAAGACATAAAATATGAAAAAAATAGTTCTTCCCACGGATTTCTCAGACAACGCATGGAACGCGATATTCACGGCCCTAAAGCTTTATGCCAATGTAGAATGTAAGTTCTACATAGTAAACGCCTACGAACCCCAAGCCTTAAACCTGATAGGACGTAAAGGCCAGCAAAGATTAGGAGTTATTTACGATTCGTTATCTGAAAATTCAAAACGGGAGTTAGATAAGACATTGGATTACCTTAGCCAAAACCATCATAATCCTAAGCATTCTTTTGAGACTATCTCAAAATCGGATACGCTAGAAGAGACTATAGAGTTCTTACTGCTAAAAAAAGATATTGACCTTATATGTATGGGCACCAAAGGAGCTACAGGCGCAAAAAAGGTTTTTATGGGCAGTAATACCGTTAAAGTATTAAAAAAGATTAAGGACTGTAGCATCTTAGCGGTACCGGAAGACTTTAATTTTCAACAGTTAAAATCACTGGCTTTTCCTACAGATTTTTCAAAAAAATATGAAAAGAAACAACTAGCTCCCATGATAGAGTTGGCTACACTATGGAATACCAATATACAGATAGTGCACGTAGCGGTAGAATTTGAACTTAACGACCAACAGCTCATCTATAAAAAACTGTTGAAAGATCGCCTTGGTGATTTGATTGTTACCTTTAATAACATCGATTTTGAAATCGACGTAGAGAATACCCTCAAAAAATATATGGACAGCACACAGATAGAAATGATGGTAATGGTAAAGTACCACCATAGTTTTTGGGAAAAAATTATAGGGGAGCCAGTGGTTAAGAAAATGACCTTTCATACAAACGTACCACTTTTGGTTCTCCCAGAATAAAAAGTCTGTAATCCGACTAATATTAAAAACTACAAGGGAAAGGCAGTTTTAATTACTTATATCTTACCTCCTATCTAAGTAACCTAATTACTTAGATTGTCAGAAAGACCTTCCGTTACTATTTTAGCACCTGTAAATGTTATTTTGCCATAACCAAAAAACAAATATGCATGACGATTATCATTTGAAATTAAGTTTACCCCAGTTAGTTTTAAGCCTAAAACATGTCTCAGATGAAAAATATACTGATACCCACAGATTTCTCGGACAACGCTTTGAATGCCATTAGATATGGTACCGCTTTATTCGAAAAGGTGAAATGCACATTTTATATTGTTCACGTACATCCCACCGCAACCTATTCGGGTGGTGAAGCTACCGTAATCGCAGCGCCAAAAATACTTGAAGATCATATTTTGGAGGAAAGCAAAAAAAAACTAAATAAGGTACTAAAAGCGATAGAACGTTTACCCATAAACGCCAATCATACGTTTAAGACCAAGCTATTATATGGTTTTTTTACAGACCATATTAAACAGGTAGTAAAAGATGAACGCATAGACTTGATTATCATGGGCACAAAAGGTGCATCCGGTTTTAAAGCGGTTTCTATGGGAAGCAATACAGGTAATGTAATTACCAAGATACCTTGTGCGGTTTTAGCAGTTCCAGAAGATGCAAGCTATATTAGGCCCAAGGAAGTAGGGTTTCCAACAGACTACCAATTGGGGTATGATACAAAAGTAATGGAAACCATAAAAGAGCTTATAGTAGCACATAAGTCCGCCTTAAGGTTTATGTATCTTTCCAAAAAAGGAGAGATCCTAAGTACCCTTCAATCAAAAAATCGTGAATTTTTAAAGGATTATTTCTCCAACACCGAGTACTCCTTCCATACCCTAAAGGGAAAAAAACTAGACGAAGCGGTGCAACTTTTTGTGGAAAGTGAAAATATAGATATGATAGTAATGGTTGCAAAGAATCTAAACTTTCTGGAACGCATCCTCTTTAGGCCAACAGTTGAAAAAATAAGTTATCATACTACTGTTCCGTTTTTAGTAGTACACGAATAAAATATAGACCGCATATGAGTCTATGCTTTAACCGATAAGTAAAATACCAAAGAAGGTCTTCAGATATTTTTATGTACTTGCTAAAACGGACTGATATATATCATAGGTAAATACTAAATTCTAAAATATATTTAAAGTAATAACAAGAAATAGCTTACTATGGACAAAAGAATATTAATACCTACGGATTTTTCAAAAAATGCATTACAAGCGGTACGCTACGCGTTAGATTTATACAAAAAACTGAATTGTGAGTTCTATTTTTTGAATGTATTTAGGGTAGAAAGCTACACGATGAACAACCTTAATATTGCCGAGCCTGGTAGTCAGGAGTACGAAGCTGCTAAACTAAAGTCCGAAGAGGAGTTTAAAAAACTACTGGAGATGGTAGGACTACATCATGACAATCCCAAGCATTCCTATTACACAATTTCCACATTTGATTTTTTATCCGAAGCCTTGAAGCGAACCATAGCTGAGAAAGATATTGATCTGGTAGTTATGGGTACGCGGGGCGCAACGGCCAATCGCGAAGTGATCTTTGGTGGCAATACCGTAAATGCTATGGAAAAAATCAGGGAATGTCCAGTCCTTGCCATCCCGCCGGACATTCATTTTAAGCCACCTTTAGAAATTGTTTTTCCAACGGATTATAAAACTGCATTCAAGCGCAGGGAACTAAAATACCTCATTGAAATTGCACTCATGCACGGGACGGCAATTCGA
Organism: uncultured Maribacter sp.; assembly: GCA_964620945.1. GTDB lineage: Bacteria > Bacteroidota > Bacteroidia > Flavobacteriales > Flavobacteriaceae > Maribacter. Next base: position 3,890 of record CAZUIE010000014.1, on the reverse strand, counting down.
GTGCTTTATGTGAGTAAGAAGACCGATCTAAGTGCCTTACAACAAAAGAACAAAGACCTATTGGCCGATATACTTCTGAGCGCGGAACATAGTTTTCATGTACTACCGGAAAAAGATGTGTCAGACGGAATAACTTTATTCGTAGCAAGCAGAAATAGCGATATGATAGCCTTTATAAATCATAAGCATTTTTTCTTTGGCAGTGTATTTTCCAGACCACTGGTCAAGGAGCTTGGCTATGATGCTACTGTACCCATCTTGGCTTTACATTAACACCACGGTTATAAGGTGTTAATGAGTATGTGGCAGGGAAAGTAAAAAACCGCCATTGTAAGACTTTCCGATGTACAGCCAAGATTCTACAGTTTTTGGCAGGAGTTAGATTTTTTGAAAACCTTCTTCTTCAGCTGAAAAATTGACCTCAAGCTAAAGACCATAACAGGTAGTCTACTTTTACAAACATCTTGAAACCAAAACATGAATAAAAAGATACTTGAAACATCTCTCATCATAATTGGCAATGCTTACGTGTTCGAAGCCACAACACAGAATTAAATTTAAGCTTCGGTTGCAGAATTGTTTGTGTATAAATACTGATCTCCTTTAAGGCCACAAAAACAGTTTTAGATTATATTGATACAATAAAAGAATCTGTATGGATGAGTTTTTACTTTTTTTTGATCGCCCCATTATAATAAAGCTTACCAAACTTATCCTTTGGGTGCTATTTATTGTTTTGGTCATTGGATTTTTACGTAAGCTCCTTAAACGACGAATTAGCGATGTAGCTATCCGATACAAAGCTCAAAAAGGAGTTGAAATTGCAGGTTATATACTTATTGCAATTTTAATACTCTTAAGCTTTACAGTAGAAAACCTAGCAGATTACACCATCATTATTGGTTTATTTACTGCTGGTATTACATTTACGTTACAAGAATTGATCTTAAGTATAGCAGGTTCTTTCTATATCTTTTTTGTTCGCGTATATAAACCTGGAGACCGGATAGAAATAAACGGTATTAAAGGTGATGTTATTGATATTGATAGTATATATACTACCTTGATGGAAATGGGCGAATGGGTAAGTACCGATAACTATTCCGGGAGGATAGTCAAAATTAGCAATGCTTTTGTTTTTAAAGGCCCAATTAAGAACTACTCCATGGATTTCCCTTTTGTTTGGGACGAATTAAATATTCTTATTACCTATGGTTCGGATATTAAAATCGCAAAAAACCTCATCCTAAAAAGTGCTTCTGAACTGCTAACGGAATATACCGAAACTTCAATAACAAAATGGAAAGAAATGGTAGCACGGTATTATATAGAAGATGCAACCTTGAAGCCAAGTCTGGCCGTAACCCTAACGGACAATTGGATTCAGATCAACCTGAGGTATATTACGGATTATAAATTAAGAAGGGATACCAAACATCGCCTTTTCGAACATATAGAAAAAAGTATTTCCAAAACGAACGGCAAGGTAGCCTTGGCATCCGTAACCTTACAATTACTGAGCATACCGGAATTAGAGGTTAATCTAAAAAAGTGATATGACCCAAGAAATAGAAATTATAAAATCTTCAGGTGAGAAAGTGAAATTTTCTTTGGAAAAACTCCGAAATTCCCTGAAGCATAGCGGAGCAAATCATAATTTGGTAGAAAAAATTGTGGATTGTGTTCGTGATGAGCTTTACGAAGGAATTACTACCCATGAAATCTATAATAGAGCCTTCGCGCTTCTTAAAAAAGAAAAGAATTCGGTCTTTGCCTCCAAATACAAACTAAAAAAAGCAATTTATGAGCTAGGGCCAACTGGATTTCCGTTTGAACGTTTTGTGAGTGCCATTTTGGAATATTCCGGATACGCTACCAAAGTAGGTGTTACTATAAATGGAATTTGTGTAACGCATGAGATAGATGTAATAGCCGAAAAAAATGGATGTACTACAATTGTAGAGTGTAAATTTCATGGTGAGGAAGGGCGCAATTGTAACGTAAAAATACCTTTATATATACATTCCCGATACAATGATGTCAAAGCCCATTGGGTCTCTCAAAAGAGCAAAACAAAAACCTTGGATCTTGGTTGGGTCGTCACTAATACAAGGTTTACAACCCATGCGATTCGTTATGGAAAATGTGCTGGTCTCTATTTATTAAGTTGGGATTATCCCAAGAAAAATGGTCTCAAAGATCGTATAGATAGGCTCGGACTTTATCCGGTAACCGTTTCCACCTTATTAAGCAATCGTGAAAAAAACTTTTTATTGAGTAGGGATATTGTGCTCTGTAGACAACTTTGGAAAGATAAATTTTATCTAGATCACCTTGGCGTCTCAAACCTAAGAAAAGAAAAAATTCTTGAAGAAATCAAAAATCTTTGTAATCAATAGCCAATGAATACCGTAAAACTTCACTTTTTAGGCGCCTCCAACACCGTAACCGGTTCTAAGTTTTATCTTGAAACACCAGAATTAAACCTTATGATAGATTGTGGTATGTTTCAAGGATTAAAAGAACTTCGACAGTTGAATTGGGAACCTTTACCAATTGATGTTTCAAAAATCGATTTCGTATTATTGACTCATGGGCATTTAGATCATACAGGGTATCTCCCCAGACTAGTAAAAGAGGGGTTCAAAGGAACCATTATTGGTACAGCTCCTACCCTTGCCATTACTAGGATTATCCTATTGGATAGTGGCAAAATACACGAAGAAGAAGCGGAGCGAGCTAATGATGAAGCGTATAGCAAACACCATCCCGCTTTGCCATTCTATACCATAAAAGAAGCAGAAAAAGCAATAGACCTATTTCGGTTTGAGAAAAAAGAAGTTTGGATTACGTTGTCCGAAAACATACGTTTCAAATTCGAATATAACGGACACATTATCGGTGCCACGTTTATAGAATTGGAAATTTTTGGAAAGCTATTTGTTTTTTCAGGTGATATAGGTAGGACTAAAGATTTGTTATTAGCGCCGCCAAAACGACCAAAATGGGCAGATTATCTGTTTATAGAAAGTACCTACGGTAACAAGTTGCATCCACAAGAGGATATTGTAGATATTCTTGTAAGCTTAGTCAATAAAACAATAAACGAGCGAGGGAACCTTATCATTCCATCCTTTGCCGTTGAACGTCTGCAATCGCTTATGTATCAGCTATGGCTTCTTTACAAGGAGAATAAGATACCTAATATCCCCATTTTTATAGATAGCCCCATGGGTAACAATGTGCTATCGGTTTTTGAGCAGTTTACCGATTGGCATAAACTTTCTAAACAAGAGTATTACGCTATGCGCGACCATTTCAAAATCATAAGTTCCTATGCAGATACTTGGAAAACTATTGATGACCCTAGGCCAAAAGTTGTAATTGCCGGGAGTGGTATGGTTACCGGAGGGAGAGTACTGACGTATTTAAAACAGTTGATCGACATCCCTACCACAACCGTTTTACTGGTAGGATATCAAGCAGAGGGAACTCGGGGAAGACAACTTTTAGAAGGGGCGCACGAGATAAAACTATTCGGCAGATATTATCCTGTAAAAGCCAAAATACGGCACTTGGAAAGTTTGTCGGCACATGCAGACCAAAAAGAACTTTTACTTTGGACAAAAGACATCAAGAATATTCCCGAGCGTGTATTTCTTATCCATGGTGAGCCTTTGGCACTAGATACGTTTAGAGTTAAATTCCGTGATGTTCATGGTTGGCAGGTTACTATTCCAAAATTGAACGATACATTGGAGATTTTGATATGATTCTTAGGTGGCTCAGTTAAGTAACCCTTGAGATGGAACTATTAAGGTTTCAATCAAATTAGTTAAATCTAAAAAGCCAGCTCATATAGATGAACTGGCTTGTTGTCGGGGTGGCAG
>CAZUIE010000013.1:24677-36799 GCA_964620945.1 uncultured Maribacter sp. | reverse complement strand
TTTAATTGGTATACTTGTTTTAAATTTCTGCCCAGTTCCTTATAATCCAAACCGTAACCTACAATAAAGCGGTCCGGTATTTTAAGTCCAAAATAATCTATGGCATACTCCCCATTATAGACTTCAGACTTATAGAAAAGACTGGCAATCTTAAATTCTTTTACATTCGTATTTGAGAATAAATGTACCAGTTCCTTTAAGGTGCGCCCGGTATCTATGATATCTTCCAAAATAATTACGCTCCTACCCTCAATATTATCTGGCAAGTCTAAAAGCGTCTCAACAATACCAGTGGAAGTTAAGCCTTGGTAAGAACTTAATTTAACGAAAGAGACTTCGCATGGATGTTGGTAAGCTTTCAAAAAATCAGACACAAACATAAATGAGCCGTTTAAAACACCAACAAATATGGGTATTTGCCCTTTATAATTCTCAGCAACCTTGTCTGCAACACGCTTTACCGCCTGCTGAATTTCCTTTTCACTTAGGTAAGGTTTAAAAAACTTATCGTGGAGCTGTATCAATTTTATGCCATTATTTAATATGGTAAATATAGTATTTTGACCTGTGTTTTTGGAGCTTAAGGAAACGGATTCTGAGATTTAACCGTATTTTTGTAGCCAACAAAGCATATTTCTATTCAAAAAAGTCGATTACAATATGGACTATTTTTCGTCAGATTTTAAATTGGGTATTTTAGGAGGTGGACAATTGGGCAAAATGATGCTCTATGAAACACGAAAATTTGACATTCACACCAAAGTTTTGGAGGCCTCAAACGAAGCACCATGTAAAATTTCTTGCGATGAATTTGTACTGGGAGATTTAATGGATTTTGATGCTGTATACAATTTTGGTAAACAGGTAGATGTACTGACCATCGAAATAGAGAATGTAAATCTAGATGCACTAGAGAAACTAGAAGATGAGGGTATAAAAGTGTATCCGCCCACCAAGGCACTACGAATTATACAGAATAAAGCAAAACAGAAATTATTCTATGTAGACCATAATGTTCCCACAGCGGATTTTTCACGGTTTGCCTATTCCAGTGAAATAGAGGATAGTATTGATCATGGAGGATTGGAATTCCCCTTTGTTTGGAAAGCGACAAAATTTGGATATGACGGACAAGGTGTAAAAGTGGTACGTTCCATGAAAGATTTACAAGGTTTGCCACCTGGGGAATGTATCGCAGAGGAAATGATTCCTTTTAAAAACGAGCTTGCCGTTATTGTAGTTCGAAGCCCAAGCGGCCAAGTCGTTAGCTACCCTGTTGTAGAAATGGAATTTCACCCAGAAGCAAATCAAGTAGAATACGTAATTTGTCCCGCCAGAATTGATGAGGCCGTAGCCAAAAAAGCCCGAGCAGTAGCCTTACATGTTTCCGAAAAAATAGATCATATTGGAGTTTTGGCTGTAGAGATGTTTCAAACAAAAGAGGACAAGATTCTAGTAAACGAAGTAGCCCCAAGACCGCATAATAGTGGACATTATAGCATAGAAGCCAGTTATACCAACCAATTTGAGCAACATATTAGGGCTATTTTAGATTTACCTTTAGGAAAAACAGACAGTAAAGTAGCTGGTATTATGGTAAACTTGGTTGGTGCGGAAGGACATACTGGTGACGTAGTTTACGAAAATATAGAAGAAATAATGGCTTTGGAAGGTGTTACACCGCATATCTATGGCAAAAAGCAAACCCGACCATTCCGAAAAATGGGACATGTGACTATTGTGAACGAAGATATAAATGAAGCGCGGAGGGTTGCACAAAAAGTTAAGGAGACGATAAAAGTAATCAGTAAATAATTATGAGCAAAGTAGCCGTAGTCATGGGAAGCACTAGCGACCTACCCGTAATGCAAGATGCCATTGACATCTTAAAAGGTTTTGATATAGAAGTAGATGTGGATATTGTTTCCGCGCACCGTACACCGGAAAAATTGTATGATTTCAGCAAAAATGCACATATAAACGGCTACTCCGTTATTATTGCGGGTGCCGGTGGTGCCGCTCATTTACCAGGAATGGTGGCATCCATGTCACCGTTACCTGTTATTGGTGTCCCCGTTAAAAGCAGAAATTCTATTGATGGTTGGGATTCAGTTCTGTCCATTCTTCAAATGCCGGGAGGAGTCCCAGTTGCAACGGTAGCCTTAAATGGTGCAAAAAATGCAGGTATTCTCGCCGCACAAATTATCGGAAGTGCTGACAAATGTGTTTTGGACAAAATCATTCTTTATAAGGAAGGATTGAAGCAGAAGGTAATTGAGGGAGCTAAATCAGTAAAAAGTTAGCAGTTCCAGTTGGCGGTAAAATAGTTTGACGTTGCTATCGTTGCTGTTGTTTCAGTAAAGAGAAGCTTGACACCCCAGAAACAATTAATTATCAATAAACAAATTAACGCATAAATTTGATTTATGAATCCCCTTTTACAAAAATTCGATACAGCTCCATTTTCAGCTTTAAAAAATGAACACTTTAAACCTGCTTTTTTACAGGCAATGGAAGACGCACGGGCAGAAATTGATGTAATAACGAGCAACCCCGAAGCTCCCACATTTGAAAACACCGTTGTAGCTTTGGAATTTTCGGGACAACAATTGGATCGTATTTCTAGTGTGTTCTTTAATCTCAACGCTGCGGAAACAAATGAAGAAATACAAAAAATTGCGCAGGAAGTATCTCCTCTTTTGTCCGAATTTGGTAACGATATAACCTTGAACGAGACCTTGTTCAAACGAATTAAAACGGTGTACGACCAAAAGGATGATTTACAGCTATCCGCTGAACAGTATACCCTATTGGACAAACGCTACAAGAGCTTTAGCAGAAACGGTGCAAATTTATCCGGGGACAAAAAGAAACGACTACGGGAAATAGATGCGGAATCCTCAAAACTGAAATTACAATTTGGGGAAAATATCTTGGCGGAGACCAATAAATTTGAACTGCACCTGACAAATGAAAATGATTTGGACGGATTGCCCGAGGGCGAAAAAGAAGCGGCAGCCCAACGTGCCCAAACAAAGGAAAAGGAGGGATGGCTAATTACTTTGGACTACCCGAGCTATATTCCTTTTATGAAATATGCCAAAAACAGGGAACTTAGAAAGGAAATCTCTATGGCTTTTGGCAGTAAAGGTTTTCATGGTGACGAACTGGACAATAAAAAAAACGTACTAAAAATTGCTCGGCTACGCCACGAAAGGGCTGAGCTTTTGGGTTATAAAACCCATGCCCATTTTGTGCTGGAAGAACGCATGGCGGAAACACCGGAAAAAGTTAGGTCATTTTTAAATGAATTACTGGAAAAGGCCAAACCAGCTGCGGAAAGAGAATTTAACCAATTGGCAGCTTTTGCCAAAAAACTGGATGGCATTGAGCAACTTCAAAAATGGGACAGTAGCTACTACTCCGAAAAATTAAAGCAAAAACTCTTCGATCTGGACGACGAGCAACTAAAGCCCTATTTTAAACTAGAAAATGTAATCGATGGGGTATTCCAAGTGGCTGAGAAATTATTCGACCTGCATTTTGAGGAAGTAGCTGATATTGACACCTACCATAAAGAAGTGAAGACCTATCGCGTTTTTGATGCCGATAAAAATTTCATCTCTCTATTTTATGCCGATTTTCATCCCAGAGCCGGTAAACGTGGTGGTGCTTGGATGACTTCCTTTAAATCGCAATGGAAAAAAGATGGTGAAAATGTGCGTCCGCATATTAGCAATGTCTGTAATTTTACTCCATCTACAAAAAGTAAACCTTCCTTATTGACCTTTAACGAGGTGACCACGCTCTTTCATGAGTTTGGCCATGGTTTACATGGCATGCTGGCGAATACAACCTACCCCAGTCTTTCGGGAACATCAGTGTATTGGGATTTTGTGGAATTGCCGAGTCAGGTGATGGAAAACTGGTGCTATGAAAAAGAAGCCTTAGAGCTCTTTGCCAAACATTACGAAACAGGAGAGGTAATTCCCATGGAACTGGTACGGAAAATAAAAGAATCGGCCACCTTTCAAGAAGGCATGCAAACCTTGAGACAGCTAAGTTTTGGGCTGCTAGATATGTCATGGCATGGTGCGGACCCAACCGATATCATAGACGTAAAAGCTCATGAAACCATGGCATTTGAAGGTACAACCTTGTATCCAGACACTCCAGAAACCTGTATGAGCACGGCATTTGCACATATTTTTCAAGGTGGATATTCATCGGGCTATTACAGTTATAAATGGGCAGAAGTATTGGATGCCGATGCATTCGCTTACTTCAAAGAAAAAGGCATTTTTAATAGAGAAGTGGCAACAAAATTCAAGGAACATGTACTTTCTAAAGGTGGTACGGAAAGCCCAATGGTCTTGTATAAGCGATTCCGTGGTGCAGAACCTAAGGTTGAGGCCTTATTGGAAAGAGCCGGACTTTTATAAAATAAAGCGTTCACAACATAAACCCAATCCTACACAACAACAAATTTTAAGTTAGGGACTTGTCGTCTAATTTAGTCGTATAAACCGTTGTTTTAAACCAGTTAAAACAATAAGTAATAAAATTAGATGAGAAAGTTTACCCTACCCCTATTGTCATTTTTGGTATTTGCCTGTAGTACAGATTCAGATGAGGTATCTGATATTACAAATGAAGAAACAATAAACGGTGCGCCAAGTATTGCGAATCAGGCCTTTCAGATTAGCGAACATTCAGCCGCCGGAACCGTTATAGGTAATGTACAAGCGTCAGACGATGACAACGATATGCTCACCTACAGCATAGACGCGACAGAAAATATACTGATAAACGAAACAACGGGGGTCCTAAGCATCGGCGAGGGACTAAATCTAGATTTTGAGTCTATAAGTAGTTTAAATTTTACGGTTTCGGTATTTGATGGCTCTGCAATATCCGATGCTGATATCACTTTAAATATAACAGATATCAATGAGTTCGATGCCCTAAGTGAAAGTCAGGAAGCACTAGTATCACATTTTAAGCACCTAACACTATTTCAAGATCCTACATCGCCTACCCAGACTATTATGCGAAAGTGGGACGAACCCATGAAATTATATCTACTAGGTGATGCGCCAGAGGCGACACGTACCATGATTCAAGAAGTGCTAGCTAATTACAACATGCTTACGGCATCGGGCAGTTTCACGATTTCCCTAGTGGATACAGCGTCCGAATCAAACGCACAATTGTTCTACGGAACAAAGCAAGAAACGGAAAGTGTTTTCCCAAACATGTACGAGCAGATAAAGGATTTGACCTTAGATGGGTATGCCATTAGTTCTTTTGTTGGTGATGCATACAAGAGCACAGAGATATGGATTTCATCACAGACCGCTGCACTTTTTACACACGAATTGGGACATGCATTAGGATTAGGACATTCCAACCTTTGCGATGGAGACAGCCCTAGTGCCATGTGTTCTACCATTTCACCTAACAACGAGCTTTTGGGTATTGAAAATGATGTGATTAAATTCTTTTACAGCGAAGACATGCCAACTGGGCTAAATGAACAAGAAATAGAGGATAGCCTTTCAAACTTACTATTGTTGGAAGACTAATACCGCTCTCAAAAAGAACCTAAAATTTCAACGTTATATTCTAAAATGTGGGGTTTGTATTGGTTCCTGCTAAAACACAAACTTTATCTTTCCCAACTTTCTAAGATTGCTTTTAATCATTCATATTTCAAAAGAAACTTAGTATAAAATAGTCAAACAGCATCATAAATAATTTGGCACAAGCTAAAAGCAACTTAACTTACAGTTCTTTTTATTAAAAATCATTAAGTTGAAAAGCTAAACCAGCCTAACAAATGTCTTCAGAGTACGATAAAGTTTCGGCATTCCATTATGCGGCCTATAGACCTGAACTACACAAATCCATTTTGCACAGTTGCCTAGGAAATCAAAAATTTACTCGTGGTTTAGATATTGGCTGTGGCACCGGTGTATCTTCCGTAGCCTTAAGTCATTTCTGCACAAATGTGATCGGTGTAGACCCTAATGAAAAAATGCTTTCGCAAGCGGTGACCGAAGATAACATCAACTACCAATTAATGGTAGGTAACAATCTGCCTTTTGCCAATGGCTCATTTGATATTTGCACCTACGCAGGCGCTTGGTGGTATGGCAAAAGTCAGGCACTATTGGAAGAAACCATACGGGTTAGCGCCAAAAACGGAACCATCTTACTATACGATTTTGAACTAGATTTTAAGAAGATATATAACTCCTTAAATCTTTTTCCCCCAGATCTCGGCGGCTATGACCACCGGTCAAATTTTGAGAATTTAGATACCTCTTCCATCCAATTTGTATCAGAAAAAACTGAAGAGATGGAACTGCTACTCGCACCTACCGAAATAGGACATTTGCTGTGTTCGGAAAAACCAATTTATAATCAATTGGTGCTGAAGTTCGGTACTATTGATACTTTTGATCATCTCGTGAAAATCGTAACAGATTATTTTGGACAAGCTAATATACCTGTCACAGCAGTCACATATTATACCTTATATCGGCTATTGGATTTTTAGACATATTAACTCATATCTCTTGGCACTAGAAAAAACTATAAAAGCAGAAGCTATTCGCAGAAAGGAATAGTAAATTTAACTTACTATGTTCCACCATTTAAAATGGAATCACACCCTCAGCTATCAAAATCAACAGGAGTTACTAATCAATTTCTTTGAGCTAAAACTGCATCGTAACCACCCTCTAAATTGATTACGTTCGTATAACCCAAGGACAGTAATTTTTGCTGGGCCTTGGCACTTCTTCCACCAACTTTGCAATAGACATATATAGTCTTGTCTTTTGCAATCGAAGAAAACTTATCCTCAAAATCAGCATCGAACCAATTTATATTTTGAGCATTTTCTAAATGTCCTGCTTCATACTCTTGTGGAGTTCTAACATCAATAAGTAAAATAGATTCTGGATTCTTCTCTAAGAAATCCACGATATGCTCTGACTTAGTTTGAGCACAACTTAAATTTACTAATAACAGAAAAAGAAGGATGCTATGTAAACGTTTCATAGAATGAATTTTATCAAAAATAACAAATATAACCAGATGGTGCATTAATGTTAGTATGAAAACATAGCAGAGTTTACGTGTAATTCTGCTATTTTTGAATACTATAAAGCTTATGGCGCAACACACACTACAACCTAACCTTTGGGTAGATAATTATGCAGATTACCTTTTTAACTTTGCGGTTGGCAGAGTAAGCGACACCGAGGTCGCAAAAGATTTAGTCTCCGAAACATTTTTAGCAGGGTTAAAATCCGCTAAAAATTACAAGGGAGATGCAGCGGAACGTACTTGGCTGATTGCCATTCTAAAACGAAAAGTTATTGATTATTACCGAAAAAGCAATTCCAAAAAAGGAAAAGCCGAGGTGCGCATGAATTACAGCTCCACAAGCGATGCAGAAGGCGATTGGCTCGAAGAACAAGTAGCTGACCCCTTTAGCACTTTAGAAAATAGTGCTATGGAAAACGAGGAACTCGGGATGGCAATTCAGGAATGCATCTCTAAATTACCACAGAAACAGGCTCGTGTTTTTATCTTGAAAACCATTAATGGTATAAGTACTGAAGATATTTGTAAAGAACTAGGCATTAATCCGTCTAACTTATGGGTTATGATACACAGGGCAAGAACAGCCTTGATGGATTGCCTGAACAAAAACTGGTTTTAACTATGATTTCTTGTGACAAAGCTGCAACTATTTGCGATAAGACCCAGTACAGGGAAGCTACTTCTTTGGAAATACTGAAACTACGTTTTCATCTGTTCATATGTACAACTTGCTCCAAGGCTGCAAAAAAAAATACCAAGCTTACTACTCTTTGTGAAAAGGCAAAACTACAAAGCCTATCAAACAAAGAAAAAGTAGAAATGAAAGAACAGCTTAAAAAGCAAATTTAAAATTGTGTAAACAGGAGCAATAGTATATACCATAGTATAGGTATAGATTCTACAATAAAGGAAGAAAAGTAGGTAACCTGTTTTCGCTTTGTCGCATACATTACAACTCCTAATAGTAAAAATAACAATCCCTCGGCTACTAAATAGGCTACATGTAATTCATCCTTCAAATAGCCAATAACAAAGAATACTATTACCATAAAGGAACCAACTATTTTTGTATTGACTACACCGTAGCGTTGTGGCAGTGTTTTTAAATGGGGGCTATCAAAAGGTAAATCTCTAATCTCAAAAGGTATCAAAAGAATCAGTACGAATATAAAACGCTGAAAAGCCATTACTTTAACATCCCAGGAAAAGGCATGTCCCCTAGCTAAAACAGGAAGCAACACCGTTGCTCCCATCCAGACCAAGGCCACGATAAAAATCTTAAATCCGCCCAGACTTCTTAAGTTTCGTGCACGGGGTAATACAGGGATGGCATACAAAGCCGAAACTAGTGCTAATACGGTTATACCCAACCATACTCCCAAGGTTAAAAAATAAGCATGATACAGCATGCATAGGGCGGAAATTATACTAAGAAACTGAATGTTTCTCTGATAGCGGGTATTGACCACAACGTACTTTTTTGCTTCTACACCATATTTAACAAAATTATAGCATACAATAGTCGCAAAAAAAAGAAACCAAGAAAGGTGCAAATCCAAAGGAATGTTTAAGGTAAGTGTCGTAACACGGACCAAGGCCAATACTGCAAAGGCAACGTGTATACTGGCATCTAGATAAAAATCAAACACGCCTTTTAACATCTTCATTAAACAAAAGTAGCCAAACTGTTTATAACCTACGTTTTTCGTTAAGAACTTTAGATTTAAGCCCTTAAAAAAGTGGTATTTAGCACCAAATTAATTCTTAGTTTTGTTTGACTAAATTGAAAAATAAATGAAGACAGACGTGTTCGCAACCCGCCATATTGGTATACGTGAAGGAGACCTACAGCAAATGCTGAAAACAGTGGGTGTAGAAAATTTGGAACAACTTATTTTTGAGACTATTCCATCGGAAATACGGTTAAAGAAACCATTAGAATTAGCTGCTCCTTTGAGCGAGCACGAATTCCTTGGTCATATTGAGGAACTATCCAAAAAGAATAAAGTTTTCAAATCCTATATCGGTTTGGGATATCATGAGAGCTTAACACCGTCGGTCATTAAAAGAAATATTTTAGAAAATCCGGGATGGTATACCGCATACACGCCCTACCAAGCGGAAATAGCACAAGGCAGATTGGAAGCCCTTTTAAACTTCCAGACCGTAATAACCGACCTCACTGGTATGGAACTCGCTAATGCATCCTTACTAGACGAAAGTACCGCTGCAGCGGAAGCAATGACCATGCTGTATGACGTGCGCCCTAGAGATCAGAAGAAAAACGGAGTATTAAAATTCTTTGTATCGGAGGAAGTATTACCACAAACATTGTCCTTGTTACAGACCCGCTCCACACCTTTAGGCATAGAACTGGTTATCGGAAACTACGAAGAATTCCAATTCAAAACCGATTATTACGGCGCCCTTTTACAATATCCCGGAAAACATGGCCAAGTTAATGACTATAGCAATTTTGTAGCGAAAGCAAAAGAAAGTGATATCAAGGTAGCGGTTTCTGCCGATATTTTGAGCTTAGTTTTGCTGTCACCTCCGGGCGAACTTGGGGTTGATGTTGTCGTGGGTACTACACAACGTTTTGGAATTCCATTAGGATACGGCGGACCCCATGCTGCTTTTTTTGCTACCAAAGAAGCGTATAAAAGAAACATTCCAGGACGCATCATTGGCGTAACCAAAGATACCGATGGCAAGCCAGCCATGCGGATGGCATTACAGACGCGCGAACAGCATATAAAACGTGATAAGGCTACTTCCAACATTTGCACAGCACAAGTGTTATTGGCTGTAATGGCGGGAATGTATGCGGTATTCCATGGTCCTAAAGGTCTAAAATATATTGCAGACAAGGTACACGCCTCTGCTGTTACCCTTGCCGATGCCTTAGAACAATTAGGCCTCTATCAGACCAATTCTTCGTATTTTGATACGATTACGGTAAAAACGGATGTGGCCAAGCTAAAACCCATTGCAGAACAGCACAAAATCAATTTTCTATACAGCGATACGCAAACCGTTTCCATATCCGTAAACGAGGCTGTGAACATTAGCGATTTGAATGCTATCGTTTCCGTCTTTGCCAAGGCATTGGAAAAAGATAGTATCAAAATAAACGAACTATCTTCTGATTCAGCTATTTTGGAAAGCGTTCAGCGCACCGCCCCTTACATGGAGAACCAGGTATTCAATTCCTATCACTCCGAAACAGAACTAATGCGTTATATCAAAAAATTAGAGCGTAAGGATTTAGCCTTGAACCATAGCATGATTTCCTTGGGAAGCTGCACTATGAAGCTAAACGCAGCCAGCGAAATGCTTCCTTTGAGCCACAGCAACTGGGGAAATATCCACCCATTTGTTCCTGTAGATCAAGCCGAAGGTTACCAAATAATGCTAAAAGAATTGGCAAAAGACCTGACAACGATAACCGGATTTGCGGACACTTCCTTACAACCCAACTCTGGAGCACAAGGGGAATACGCCGGACTTATGGTTATACGGGCCTATCACGAATCTCGTGGCGATACGCACAGAAACATATGCATCATTCCTGCATCGGCACATGGTACAAATCCCGCATCCGCTGTTATGGCCGGTATGAAAGTAGTGGTTACCAAAACAGATGAAAAAGGAAATATTGATGTTGCCGACCTAGAGGAGAAAGTACAGCAACATTCGGAAAACCTAGCTGCTTTAATGGTTACCTATCCTTCTACGCACGGGGTTTTTGAATCTTCCATTAAGCACATCACAAAGTTGATACACGATAATGGCGGCCAGGTCTATATGGACGGTGCCAATATGAATGCTCAGGTGGGATTAACACATCCTGGCAATATTGGAGCGGATGTTTGCCACTTAAACCTGCATAAAACCTTCGCTATTCCTCATGGGGGTGGTGGTCCAGGCGTAGGTCCTATTTGCGTTGCCAAACAGTTGGTGCCATTTCTTCCTACAAACCCATTAATTGAAACAGGAGGCAAAGAAGGAATTACAGCGATATCAGGAGCACCTTGGGGAAGCGCGTTAGTTTGTCTTATTTCTTATGGTTATATTAAAATGTTAGGTGAATTTGGTCTACGCCATTCCACAGAAATCGCTATCCTAAATGCCAATTATATCAAACATAGATTAGATGGTAAATACAATGTACTGTATACAGGAGAAAAGGGAAGAGCAGCCCATGAAATGATTATAGATTGTAGACCGTTTAAAACGAATGGTATTGAAGTAACGGATATTGCCAAGCGCTTGATGGATTATGGCTTTCACGCCCCAACGGTATCCTTTCCGGTTGCGGGAACCATGATGATCGAACCTACCGAAAGTGAGTCACTCTCCGAACTAGATCGTTTTTGTGATGCCATGATTTCGATTAGGGCGGAAATAGATAGTGCGAATGAAGACGATGCAAACAATGTCGTGAAAAATTCACCACACACCTTGGATATGGTTACCAACGACACATGGGATTTTCCATATACGAGGGAAAAAGCGGCGTTTCCACTACCTTATGTGAGGGATAACAAATTTTGGCCCTCGGTTAGAAGAGTTGACGATGCGTATGGAGATCGTAATTTAATATGCACTTGCGAACCTATAGAAGCCTACGCGGAAGCTTAGGTATAGTAAAAAAACTGCGAATAAGGGGCTTTCAAAGTATTTGAAGGCCTTTTTTAGCATTATAAAATCCTGATAAAAGACCTTGAACATCGTAATTATTCCTATGCACGCATAGGAATCCGCCCCCCTATAAAGTATCTTGGACGATACTAACTAAAAAGTAATCAAATGCCTATCGGACTAACGGGAACTGGAAGCTACGTGCCAGCCCAAATTGTGAAAAACAAGGATTTTGAAGAACATGAATTTCTAAACACGGACGGCACCTCCTTTACACAGGAAAACGCTATTATTATTGAAAAATTCAAAGCAATTACAGGTATATCCGAAAGACGCTATGCAGAAAAAAATCTAAACACCTC
>CAZUIE010000013.1:15540-24577 GCA_964620945.1 uncultured Maribacter sp. | reverse complement strand
AAGCAATTACAGGTATATCCGAAAGACGCTATGCAGAAAAAAATCTAAACACCTCTGACCTTGCTTTTCTAGCTGCGGAAAAGGCTATAGTGAATGCTGGGATAGATAAGGAGGAGCTAGATTATATTATTTTTGCGCATAATTTTGGTGATGTGACCCATGGCCAATCACAAAGCGATATGCTACCGAGCCTTGCCTCCCGGGTAAAGCACTTGTTGCGTATAAAAAATCCTAAGTGTGTTGCTTATGATCTGCTTTTTGGCTGCCCGGGCTGGATCGAAGGTATAATACAGGCAAACGCATTTATAAAAAGTGGTATTGCCAAAAAGTGCCTTGTTATAGGTGCAGAAACCCTCTCCAGAATAACAGATTCTTTTGATCGTGATTCCATGATATACTCTGACGGTGCAGGGGCTACCATAGTGGAAAAGAGAGAAGATGGAGGAGATATTATCGCACATGCCAGTGCTACTTACACCTACGAAGAGGCGTATTTTCTTTTCTATGGGAAATCCTACAAACCATCGGCACCGGAGACCAAATACATAAAAATGCACGGTCGAAAAATCTACGAATTCGCCGTGAGCCATGTACCCAACGCAATGAAAAGTTGTTTGGACGAAAGTGGCATACCAATCGGTGAGGTAAAAAAAATACTTATCCATCAAGCAAATGAAAAAATGGATGAAGCCATTGTAAAACGTTTCTATAAAAGTTACGGCCTAGAAATGCCAAAAGATATTATGCCCATGAACATTGGCAAATTAGGAAACAGTTCTGTCGCAACTATTCCAACTCTTTTGGACATGTTGCTAAAAGGAAAACTTTCCAATCATACCCTTTCAAAAGGAGATGTTGTTATCTTTGCCAGTGTTGGTGCAGGAATGAACATCAACGCTGTTGTTTATAGGGTTTAAATTCAAAGTTCAAGGCTGGGCAAGATTTAAAAAGCCATAAAACCTGTCATACTAGGCAACTTCAGCGTGCGAAACCTGAAACTTGAAACCTAATCATGTACGAAAAAACATTTCCAAACAAGCGCTTTGCCCTTACCATGGCATTTCTAGAGAAACATGTTGGTAAAGAGGAGTCCATTTTAGATTTGGGCATACCTAATCCACTTTCTAAAATTATGACGAATAGCGGTTATGTGGTAACAAATACAGGCGGAGAAGATTTGGATATCGATTTTAGCTCCATAAGCAATTTTGAAGGAGATGTAGTTACGGCTTTTGAAATCTTTGAACATCTATTAGCACCATTCAATGCTTTATCAGAAATTAAGGCGAATAAACTTGTAGCCAGTATTCCCTTGCGGCTGTGGTTTTCCCCTGCATACCGAAGTAAGCACGACCCTTGGGACAGGCATTACCATGAATTTGAAGACTGGCAGTTTGATTGGCTATTGGAAAAAGCGGGTTGGGAAATTAAGGACTCTTTAAAATGGACACACCCTGTTAAAAAAATAGGTATCCGACCCATACTTCGCGTATTCACGCCACGTTACTATATCATTTATGCCGAAAGGAAAAGTTCCAAAACATAAATTTACTATTCCTATGAACACTATAGCAACTTCGTATTGGAATCTGATTTATACTATTTGGCACCTTTAACATGAGGTACTACGTTGTCATACCTGCCCATAATGAAGCTGCATATATTCGCAACACCTTGGATTCTTTAGCAACACAAAGTCTGAAACCAAAAAAGGTTGTGGTAGTTAATGATCATTCTACCGATGAGACCGCTTCCATAATAGCCAAATATTCAAACAAAGACTCCCTTTTTCTTCAACTTGATACCACGTCAGTTGCCGAACACATGCCGGGTAGTAAGGTAATAGCTGCTTTTAACAAGGGCCTGGCCGTGTTAGACCACAACTACGATTTTATGGTAAAGCTAGATGCAGACCTCATACTACCAAAAAACTACTTTAAAAATATCGCCGCAACATTCCGTAAAGATCCAAAAATAGGCATGGCTGGGGGATTTATTTACGAACAGGATAATCAAAACGTTTGGCAGTTAAACCACCCTATGGACAAAGCCCATGTTCGAGGAGCTTTTAAAGCCTACTCCAAAGCTTGTTTTAAAGCCATAGGCGGACTCAAATGTGCTATGGGCTGGGATACGGTTGATGAGCTACTAGCACAGTATCATGGATTTAAAATCCATACAGATGAAACCCTAAAAGTGAGACATCTAAGACCTACCGGAAAAGCATACAATAAAAAAGCCAAGGGCTTGCAAGGGAGGGCAATGTATACCATGCGCTATGGGTTTTGGATTACATGTATCGCCTCTATAAAAATGGCATTGCAACATAACAAATGGTCCGTTCTTATCGATAACCTAAAAGGTTATTATAACGCCAAAAAAAGTAAAGCTCCCTTTTTAGTTTCTAAAAAAGAAGGTGTTTATATCAGAAAACTACGTTGGGCGAACATGAGAAGGAAAATAATCGCATAAAAAAACCGCCTTGTAAGGCGGTTTTAACTTTATGACCTAGAACTTACTAGAATCCCAATTCCTTTTTAACATCGGCCAAAAGGTCTTTCCCTCTGGCTACAATTAGACCCGAACCTTGTTGTGCGTCAATCACATAATCAAAGCCTTGGGCAGCAGCAACTTTTTCAATGGCAGCTTTCGCCTTTTCAGAGATTGGAGCAAACAACTCTGCTTGCTTTTTCTGAAACTCCTGTTGCACCTTTTGTTGTGCTTCACCTATATTCTTTTCAAAACCTTGAAGTTCGATTGCTCTTTTTTCGTTCTCCTCTTTTGTTTTGCTAGCAGCTTCGTTTTGATATTGTGTTACCTTATTTCTAAGTTCGGTCATAGACCCCTGAATGTCTGCATTGTACGTTTCCTGCAACTTCATTAGCTCTGCCTCGGCCGCTTTCATTTCTGGCATCGCACTTAACAACTGAGTCACATCTATATGTGCAACTTTACTCTGAGCATTTACTAAACTAGTGGTTGCTACAAACAACATTAATGCTACTGCTACTTTTTTTACCTGTTTCATGAGTTAAAATTTAATTCTTCTTTGAGTGTTAATTAATGGTTTCTAAAATTAAAATCTACTACCGCAATACGTTTAATTCTCAGTATTTTTTACGGTTCCTTCTTCTTTTTCTTTTTTCTTTGCTTCTCTTTCTTCCAACAATTTCTTTCTCCGGGCCTCGTACGCCTTTTTCCGCTCTTCTCTCAGCTTTAGCTGTTCCGCACGTCTTTCATCGGCCGTTTTAGCTCTTGCTTCTGTTGCCTGTTTCGCTTTATCTAGACGTTCCTGTAAGGCATCGGTAATGACTTCTTCTTCATCTCCAGCATCTTCAAAATCTGCTATACTGTTTCTATTATTTGCCTTTTTCGAAGGAGCACTAATTTTTCTAGTTCTAGAAATCCCCCTTAAAATAAGGTCGCTAATATCATGCCTTTTTTGCGAGTACAACATTACAACATCCGCAGATTTATCAAAAATAAAATCATACTTTTTATTGACTCCCAACTTCTGGACTTCGTTAAAAACTTGATCTTGTATAGGCTGTATAAGCCTTCTTTTTTGTAAAATCAGATCTCCTTGCGGTCCAAACCTATCTTGTTGATATTCTATCATTTCCTTTTCGAGTATCTGAATATCTTCTTCTCGTTCGGCAATGAGCTCTGGAGTAAGTAGGACTTTCTCCGCCATCAGGTCCTTCTTCATTTGCTCCACAACGCTCTGCTTCTGCTCTATTTCCACTTTCCATTTCTGAGCTTTTGTATTCAACTGCTCCGTGGCATCCCTATATTCCTCTACATTTTCCAAAATATACTCCATATCTACATAAGCGATACGGATTCCCCTTTGCGCAACTACATAAAAGCTGGTGAACAGCAGACCAAGAAATAAAAGAACTTTTGTTTTTGACTTCATTATTGATATCGTTTAATCCAATAGAAAATATCGTGCCAAATTTACTAAAACTTTTAAAATGAAGCCTTTAGCAAATATCACGATCCTTAAAATTTAAAATTGCTGACCAATAATGAAGTGCGTTTGCCATCCGCTAGGACCGTTACCTATAGATTGCGGTCTTAAATCCTCATCGAACCCGTAACCAAAGTCTATACCCAACAATCCAAATGCTGGCATAAATATACGCAGCCCCACACCGGCCGACCTACGTAATTGAAACGGATTAAACTCCTGAAAATTGTTGAACGAATTACCAGCTTCTAAAAAGGTAAGCCCATATATAGATGCAGACGGTTTTAAGGTAAGTGGATATCGCAACTCCATAGAAAACTTATTGTAGATCAATGCCCCTTCCTGCTGCCCGGTCAATGGGTCAATTGCTGTTACAGACTGATTTTCATAACCTCTTAACTGCACAATATCCCTACCGTCCAAGGTAAAGTTATTTAGGCCATCCCCTCCTACAAAAAAACGCTCGAAAGGAACATCCCCTACAGCACTGTTATAACCACCCAAAAATCCAAATTCCGCGTTTGTTCTTAGTACTAACGACTTATCTGCACTACCAATTAAAGTGGTATACCAGTCTCCCTTAAACTTCAACTTGTAATACTCCAATAAGCGAAAACGCTCTTGGTCTATTTGTTCCAATTCTTTACTTTCGGGCGTTATCGCTCCACCTTGCTGCTGAACAATGGGAGCTAGCTCTTCGCTCCTATTTTTTAGTGCCCTAAAATCTTTATTGCTAAAAAGCGAATAGGGTGGTGTAAACTTTGCCGTAATTTCGAAATTTGATCCAGCTCTGGGAAAAATACGCCCGCCACGTATAGCATTCCGAGACACTCCTAAGGTATAGGCTATAGAATTTGACTGACCGTTACCAAAATTGAACAATCCTGTGTTATAATTTCTAAAATCATACAGCTGATAGCTCAAAGAATGTGAAATGGTAAAATAATCGTCAGGCCATTGCACTCGTTTGGCTAAACCTGCAGTAATACCAGTAATAGAAAACTGACGGTCCTTATCTATATCTATTCTCCCATTACCCCCAAAAGAAGCCAAAAACTGTTGTGTTCTAGAGAAACTCATATTAAACTGTACGGGCTTTTTACCACCCAACCAAGGCTCTATGAAATTTAAACTGTATACCCTAAATGTTCTACTGGCCTGTAAACGCAGCGCAAACGTTTGCCCGTCACCCATAGGAACAGGTTTGTACTCCTCGCCCTTAAATAAATTCTTTACCGAGAAATTACTGAACGATAATCCCAATGTTCCAATAAAACCACCGCCACCGTAACCACCTTGTAATTCTATCTGACTAGAACCGGCTTCTACCAAACTCCAATCCAAATCTACCGTACCTGCATTTGGATTGGCATTTAAAACATCAGGCGTTATCTGCTCAGCGTCAAAAAAGCCTAGCTGTCCCAGTTCACGAATACTTCTAATGATATCGGATTTATTATATTTCTGCCCCGGTCTTGTTCTTAGTTCCCTAAAAATCACATGATCATTGGTTCTGTCATTTCCGTTTACCGTTACATGGTCCAAAAAGGTTTCCTTCCCTTCTATAATGCGTATTTCAAAATTAATAGTATCATTGGCCGCTGAAACCTCCACCGGATTTATACTGGAAAACAAATACCCATTGTTTTGATAAAGGCTGGTCAAATCATTAGGATCCGGTTTTGTGTTGTCAGCTATCCGCTCCCTAAGTAGTACACCATTATATGTGGCACCTTTTCTAATACCCAACACTTGAGACAAAGCCCTATCCGAATAGACCGTATTCCCAACAAAGTCTATATCTCCAAAATAATATTTATTACCTTCCTCGACCTTAATGTTCAACTGAATATTATTCTCGTCGATTTTCGTCAAGGTATCCGATATCACGCGTGCATCCCTAAACCCGTTTTCAGCATATTTATCTATCAGAAGCCCGAGGTCTTCTTCGTAATCCTTTTCTATGTATTTGGACTTTTTCCAAAAACGGCCCAATTTTTTCTTCTTCGTACTTTTTAAGGCCTTCCTTAATTTTTTATCGGATAATTGTTCGTTGCCCTCAAAGATAATATCACTGATCTTCACCTTGTCTCCCTTATCTATACTTACGAGCATACTGCGGGCATTCACTTGGGATGTATCTGTTTTGGTAGCTATAGCAACTTTGGTATTTAAGTATCCCTGTTTTTTATATTTATTCGCTAGATAATTCTTGGTGTTGGAAATAAGGCTTTCAGTGATTTTTTTGCCCTTTTTTAAATCCGTGTCCTTTATCAACTCATCAATCTTACGCTCTTTTACTCCTGTAAACTTGACAGCAGTCAGCGTTGGACGTTCAATAATATTCAGTTCCAAAAAAACTTTATCACCCTCTATATTCGTAATATAAAAATCTATAGCGCTAAAAAGCTCCAAGCCCCATAATTTATTGATTACCGCACTAATCTGTTCTCCCGGCACCACAATGGGTTGTCCTACGCGCAAACCCGTATAGGTTTTTACTGTTTGTTCATTATAGCTTTGCAATCCTGTGACCTCTATTCCGCCAAGGATATAGCGCTTACCGTCCTCATAGGATACGTCCTGAGCTGTAACAAGTAAAGATGTAAGTAGTAAAAGGCTGGTAATTAAGTGGTTGAAAGATATGAGCCTTGTCATATCCTTAAGTGAGTTGTTCGCTAGTTTTTCCAAATCTTCGTTCTCTATTCTGGTAATTTTTTATGGCTTCAACCAAATGATGCTCATTAAAATCGGGCCAAAATACATTGATAAAATATAACTCGGCATATGCAATTTGCCATAATAAAAAATTGCTGATCCGGTGTTCTCCACTAGTACGGATAAGCAAGTCTACATCTGGCAAATTATGCGTGTAAAGATGGTTATTTATAATGGTTTCATCAATATTATCAGGTGAAATTATATTATTTTTAACTTTGACAGCAATGGCCTTTATAGCAGATCGCAGCTCTTCCCTAGATCCATAGCTCAATGCCAAAGTTAGGATCATCCCTGTATTGCCCTTAGTTTTATCCATCACCTCTTTCAACTCCCTGTTCGCCTTTGACGGAAGAGCAGATATGTTCCCAATGGTATTTAAACGTATATTGTTCTTGTTAAAATTTTTAAGTTCTTTTCTTAACGAAGAAACCAACAAGCGCATCAAGGTTTCAATTTCAAGCTTTGGTCGGTTCCAATTTTCGGTAGAAAAGGTGTAGAGTGTCAGAAACTTTATTCCAACTTTTGCACAATTCTCAACAGTAGATTTTACGGTTTTCACTCCATTTTCATGCCCAAAAACCCTGTGCATGCCCTGCTCTTTTGCCCACCTACCATTTCCGTCCATGATAATGGCCAAATGTTTTGGCAGGTTATTCTCTTCAATATCTTCTATCTTGCTCATGTATTGTTTTACTCAAAACAATCGGTACAGAGTTTTCTGCCAAAGGTGTAGGTTAATGTAACCCCTGAAAAAACGTACCAATCATCGCTAAAAATGTTTCCAAAACGGAATTCCTCAAAATTAGACCCTTCTGGATTACTGGCATCCAAATTATCAGTAAATGTATATCTGGCACCAATTTCTGCCCCAAAAATAAGAAACTGATTGATACGATACTTCATACCTACCGTCATTGGTATCGCAAAGGCTCCATCTTTTTGAGAAATATCCTGTAAAACACCCCCATTAAAATAATTGTAATCATACCTAAAATAGGTTACCCCTGTATATAAGTAAGGTGTAAAAGCAGGTCCCAGCTTATGCAGGTTGTATTCAACAAAATTTACCTCTAGCCCTACACTTGCTTCCAAAACAGAATTATCTACCACATAACCCCGTTGCTGTCTAGCCGATGTGTCACTTTTATTATCATCTGCCGTAAACTCACCATATAACAATGTTCCCCGCCAAGCGTATCGTTTACTTTTATTCCATTTAAAAATACCCCCAAATGCAGGGCCGGAAGGTAAAATATAGTTTGTCCTACCTACATCACCAATGGTATTGGCACCCCCAGCAAAAAGACCAACCTCATAAGTCTGGGCACTAAGCATAAAGGATAAAGTAAGAAAGAATACAAGAAGTACCTGTCTCATGTTGTTTTATAATTTATTATTAGGAAATATTTACCACAAACACCGCAGTTTATAGCTACTATTACTCTCAGAAGTTAAACAGTTTTTGATGGTTTTTATTGTTCAACAAAAAGGATCAATTACGTTTATCCTCCCCCCATAGCAGTTTATTTCTAAGGGTTTTTAAAAAACTTTCGGAAGCGTATTCTATCATCTTTATCGTAAACGGTGCTTTACGTATGGTAATTTCCTGGCCATTATCCAAGGACGCGATTCTTGAGTCTAACGAAACCAAGTGGTTCTCTTCCCTACCGGACACCTTTAACCGTATAACCGTATCATCAGAAATAACTAAAGGCCTTGCATTTAAGTTGTGCGGTGCTATTGGGGTTAACACCAAAGATTTTGCGGTTGGCACAATTACCGGCCCACCGCAGCTAAGGGAGTACCCAGTTGAGCCCGTAGGAGTAGAAATAATAAGACCGTCTGCCCAGTAGGACGTTAGATACTCGTTATTTAAATGGGTTTCTACCGTAATCATAGAAGTGGTATCCTTTCTACTAACTGTAATTTCGTTCAACGCAAAATTCAAATCCCCAAATTCGGTATCCAAGGCCTCTGTACTTATCTGGACCAGACTACGCTCTACAATAACATATTCACCACTAACAAACTCTTTTACCACCTTTCTTACATCCTCTTTTTTGAAGGTGGACAAAAACCCTAGTCGCCCTGTATTAACCCCAACGATAGGTATTCCCAAATCTCTTACAAAAGTTGTAGCCCTTAGAATAGTGCCATCACCTCCAAAACTAACGAACATGTCAAAAGAATTGTCTAATCCGCTATTTGCAGTGAAGGTATCGTATTCCCGTTGACCCCCGGAATCCAAATAAAGTTTATAAAACTCAGCTTCAATAGCTACTGTGGCCCCTTCTGATTGAAGTTCTTCCAAAAGCTCCACCAAAAATTCAATAGCATTATCCT
>CAZUIE010000013.1:0-15440 GCA_964620945.1 uncultured Maribacter sp. | reverse complement strand
CCTTCTGATTGAAGTTCTTCCAAAAGCTCCACCAAAAATTCAATAGCATTATCCTGATAGGTTTGTCCGTAAATAGCAACCTTCATATTATACGTTTAGGTAAGTGTCCAAATAATCCGAACGCTGCTTTAAGCCTTCCAAAAACTGATCATCACTTGTACCAAAAAGAATATGATAATTGTAACGCCTAAAGGTTTGCACCACTTCATTAAAGTTTACAGTACTGATTTTTATAGTAATCTGAACAACATCATTTTGGATATCCGTTATAAAACCACCAATCATCTTTGCATTATTACTTTCAACAATCTGAGCAATCTCGCTAAACGAATAGTCCTTTGCACCGACAGCCACAACCAAAATGTTACCCGGATCTGTAAAAAACGGTGTATCTATAAAAACAGCTACGATATCAGTTAAATCGTAATACCCTAATACCTCTTCCTCCGCACCAAGCACTGGCAACAAATTAGCTTCATTCCGAGCAAAGGCCTCTAAAACATCCAACCAATTGGTTTCTTTAAAAGCAAAAAAAGATTGCAAATCATATCTTGCCGTGTCAACTTTTGAATTCGACTTGATTGTTTCGATATCATTCTCAGAAAAAACCCCTAAAAACCTTCCTTGCTCCGTAATTGCAACATGGGAATAGGTGCTTTCTTTGAAAAATTCCAAAACTTTTTCAAAGGTTTCTTCTATCGTAAATACGGGAAGATGGGTTATGATATGTTCTTGTATATGCATATGCTTGATTATAACGCAAAATAGTAATTATTAATATCAAAAGGCATGCCTAATTTGTATTTTTACGCTCACTTAAAAGATATACGACATTATGACAAAACTTAGTGTAAACGTAAATAAAATTGCTACGCTACGTAATTCACGTGGCGGAAATGCACCTAACCTGACAATGGTAGCAGAAGATATAGAGCGTTTTGGCGCACAAGGAATCACGGTTCACCCCAGACCAGACGAACGCCATATTAGATATCAAGACACTAGAGACCTAGCAAAAATAGTAACAACAGAGTTTAATGTAGAAGGGAACCCGAATCCTAAATTTGTTGCCCTGGTCTTGGAAACCAAGCCAACACAAGTGACCTTAGTGCCAGATGCCGTAGATGCCATAACCTCTAACGCCGGGTGGGATACTATTAAATATGCTGATTTTTTGACTGATGTAATCGCCACTTTTAAAGCCCAAGGCATTCGGACCTCTATCTTTGTTGATCCGGTCATTACCATGATAGATGGCGCAAAAGCCACCGGAGCGGACCGCATAGAACTCTATACCGAGAGCTATGCAAAAGAATTTACTCAGGATAAGGATAAGGCTATAGCCCCTTTTACCTTAGCAGCACATCATGCAAACGAAATCGGTATCGGTATAAATGCAGGCCACGATCTTAGTCTAGACAACATTCAATACTTTAAGCAGAACATACCTGGCCTTTTAGAGGTCTCCATTGGTCATGCATTGATATGCGAATCACTTTATATGGGCTTGGAAAATGTTGTTCAAATGTATTTAAACAAATTAAAATGAATCCTACCCTACATTCTAAAATCCTTGGCAAAGGCATGCCATTATGCATATTACACGGTTTCCTTGGTATGTCTGACAACTGGAAAACATTGGGTACCGCCTATGCCGAAAAGGGTTTCAACGTTCATCTGATAGACCAGCGAAACCACGGCAAGAGTTTTCATAGCAGCGGTTTTAATTATAATCTTTTGGCAAACGACCTAAAAGCATACCTCAAAGCTCACAATATCACCGAAACAATGCTCATTGGACACTCCATGGGAGGTAAAGCCGCTATGCAGTTTGCCTGTAGCTTTCCTGAAATGACACAGAAATTAGTTGTAGCCGATATAGCCCCAAAAATATACCCACCCCACCATCATGAAATTATTGATGCTTTGCAGTCGATAGAATTAAACGCCATCAACTCAAGATCAGAAGCGGACGCCGCACTTCAAAAAAAACTAACTAATGTTGGCATAAGACAGTTTCTACTTAAAAACTTGTATTGGACCAAGGAAAAAAAACTTGCCTTCCGGTTCAACCTTGCAGTATTGAGCGAGAAAATGGCAGAGGTAGGGGAAACCATCAATAGTACCGACTGTTATGCAGGTCCCACCTTATTTTTAAGGGGAAGCAAATCGGACTACGTTTTAGATAGTGATATCGATGTTATAAGAAAGCATTTCCCAAAAGCCATATTAGATACCATTTCAAATGCTGGCCATTGGCTACACGCAGAAAATCCCTCAGAATTTTTGGATAAATCATTAGCTTTTCTATCCTAAGCGCTAACTTTTATACAATCCAACTCATTTTTGGCAGAAATACAGGTCTTTTCTTTCGTCCAATAAATGAGTATCTTTCATTACATTTCAGTTCTAATAAAAACAATACGAACCTAAACCAATACTCCTTATGAAACTTATCCTCAGAACACTTTTAAGCGCGCTTGCCGTTATCCTTTTGGCCAACATTTTACCGAACGTATATGTAGATTCCTACATAACAGCCATTATCGTGGCGATTGTACTAAGCTTACTCAATTTTTTGGTAAAACCGATACTTGTTATCCTAACACTGCCGGTTACCGTGCTCACTTTGGGACTTTTTCTTCTCATTATCAACGCGATAATTATACTTTTAGCAGACAACCTTATCAGTGGTTTTAGCGTAGGGAATATATGGTGGGCCTTACTTTTTAGCCTTTTACTTTCTTTTTTACAATCCATTTTATTTTCCTTCCTTAAAGAGGACACAAAATAATGAATTTCGCATCTGAAATTCAACAGGTTGAAAACTTGGCAAATGTTCTAAAAAAGAGTAATTTTGCACCCCATTTTATTTAAGATAAAGATACTTAGGAATGAATATTACAAAAGAGCAGATAGACGATTTAAACGCTGTTGTAAAGGTAGCTGTTACAAAAGAAGATTACCAAGACAAAGTGGATACTATCCTTAAGGATTACAAGAAACAAGCAAATATTCCAGGTTTTAGAAAAGGACAGGTACCTATGGGCCTTATTAAAAAGCAATACGGCAAAGCGGTATTGGTAGATGAGGTGAACAAGTTGCTACAGGACAACCTTAACAAGTACCTTACAGAGGAAAAATTAGATGTACTCGGAAACCCATTACCAAAACAGCAAGATAATTTTGATTGGGACAAGGAAGAGCTAGCCTTTGAATTTGAAGTAGGACTTGCCCCTGACTTTGAGGTTTCCTTAAAAACCAAAAAAGCGATTACCCACTATAAAATCGTTGCCGACAAAAAAATGATTTCCGAACAGGTAGAGCGTATTCAAAAGCAATATGGAAAACTGATTAACAAAGACACTGTTAGCAAAAACGATGAAGTTTCTGGCACATTCGTAAACGAAGCGGAAGAAATTGATAACGAAACTTTGTTGGAGCTCGATAAACTTAAAAGCAAAAAAGCTATAGAAAGTCTGGTAGGGAAAAAAGTTGGGGATGTTGTGACTTTAAAAACAAAAGGACTTTTAAAAGAGGACAACCTACTTGCTGGCATGTTAGGGATTAGCCCTGAAAAATCGGAAAAGTTAAACATAGAAGTTAGCTTTACCATTAATGAAATAAACGAGCGAGAGCCAGCTGCTCTAAACCAAGAACTTTTTGACAAACTCTTTGGCAAAGACGAAGTAAAAACAGAAAAAGAACTTAGAGCGCGTATTGCCGAAGATTCTGAAAAGCAATTTGAGCAACAAGCCGATCAAAAACTATTAAACGACGTAACCGAGTATTTTATTGAAAATACCAAATTTGAGCTTCCTGCCGGTTTCTTAACCAAATGGATTCAGGTTACGGGAGAAAAAGAACTTTCGGAAGAAGAAGCCACAGAAGAATATAAAAAATCGGAAAAAGGTTTACGGTACCAACTTATCGAAGGAAAAATAATTAATGAAAACAACCTTCAAGTCCAGTTTGACGAGTTAAAGGAATTCGCTAAAGGATTCATAAAATCGCAAATGGCTCAGTTTGGACAACTAGATCCAAAAGAGGAAGAATTGGATACTATAGCGGCGCGGGTTTTAGGCAATCAGGATGAGGTCAAAAGGCTTTCCGAACAATTGATGAGCCAAAAATTATTAAACGTTTATAAAGAAAAAGCGAACCTTAAAACTAAGGAAGTTACCTATGAAAACTTCGTCAAAGAAGTTTATGGATAGCATTCGAATAATAAATTAAGTATCTTTACGGTGCCGGAAATTGTTTTTTCGGCACCTTTTTTTGCCTCTTACACTATCAGGAAATAACAGTCCTTAGTCCAGTAGAGTGCAAGATGTTACGTATGGAAACCAGTAGTGGTTAGTATTCAGAAAAACCGAATAAAAAAATGGATTACGGAAAAGAGTTCAAAGATTACGCAATAAAACACCAAGGCATCAGCAGTACATATTATGATAGTATCATGAGTAGTATGTACCCTGTTAACATGACTCCTAATATTATTGAAGAAAGGCAAATGAACGTTATTGCCATGGATGTATATTCCAGGCTTATGATGGATCGTATTATCTTTCTTGGAACCGGTATAAATGACCAAGTTGCCAACATTGTTCAAGCTCAACTATTGTTCTTGGCCAGTGTAGATGCCAGTAAAGACATCCAAATATATATCAACTCCCCAGGCGGAAGTGTCTATGCGGGTCTTGGTATCTATGACACGATGCAATTTATAAATCCTGATGTGGCAACTATCTGCACCGGTATGGCAGCATCTATGGGAGCTGTGCTTCTTTGCGCAGGAGAAAAGGGAAAACGTAGTGGACTTCAACACTCGAGAGTAATGATACACCAGCCCATGGGCGGTGCGCAAGGACAGGCCAGTGACATTGAGATTACCGCAAAAGAAATTCTAACGTTAAAAGACGAGCTTTACGAGATAATCGCAAACCACTCTGGCCAAACTGTAAAAAAAGTTCATGACGATAGCGACAGGGATTATTGGATGAAAGCGGACGCTGCACTGGAGTATGGCATGATAGACGAGATATTAGTAAGGGAAAAGAAATAATTTCGACCAACTACTTAATTATATGTAGATAGTATAAACCAAAAAGGGAGAATATCCGTTATGGTTTAGGTCTGAGTAAAAATTATATGGCAAAAGAAAACTTAGAATGTTCGTTTTGTGGACGAAAAAAGCCCGAAACCAATTTATTGATCGCTGGTCTTGATGCACACATCTGCGACAGATGCATTGAACAGGCACATGGTATTGTAGCCGAAGAGTCTAAGCAGACAAAAACTAATGACCTGTCTTCTGAACTCGTGCTTAAGAAACCTTTGGAAATCAAGGATTTTCTGGACACTTTCATTATTGGCCAAGAACGCACCAAGAAAGTAATGTCGGTAGCGGTATACAATCACTACAAAAGATTATTGCAACCTTCTGCGAAGGAAGACGACATAGAAATTCAAAAAAGTAATATTATAATGGTAGGCCAAACTGGTACAGGAAAAACCTTAATGGCCAAAACCATCGCAAAAATGCTTAACGTTCCGTTGGCAATAGTTGATGCAACCGTTTTAACGGAGGCAGGCTATGTAGGCGAGGATGTGGAAAGCATATTAACAAGATTACTACAAGCAGCGGACTACAACTTAGAAAAAGCAGAGCGTGGCATTGTTTTTATTGATGAAATAGATAAAATAGCACGTAAAAGCGATAACCCTTCCATCACAAGGGATGTATCTGGGGAAGGTGTGCAACAAGGCTTGCTTAAATTACTAGAGGGCACTGTAGTGAACGTACCGCCAAAGGGAGGTCGCAAACACCCGGATCAAAAATTTATAGAAGTAAATACCGAGAATATTCTCTTTATTGCCGGAGGCGCATTTGACGGAATTGAACGCGCCATTGCCAAGAGGCTTAACATGCAAGCCGTAGGTTATAATGCTTCAAAGGTAGATGATAAGTTGGACGATGATAATATGCTGCAATACATCATACCCAAAGACCTAAAGGAATTTGGCTTGATACCAGAAATTATTGGTCGCTTGCCGGTGTTGACCCATATGAACCCATTGGATAAGAAAACCCTACGCGCCATTCTTACCGAGCCAAAAAATGCTATCATAAAACAATATGAAAAGCTGTTCGCAATGGACGATATCACCTTTACCATCACGGACCATGCTTTAGATTATATCGTAGACAAAGCAATTGAATATAAATTGGGAGCAAGAGGGCTTAGATCCTTGTGCGAAGCAATTTTTACGGATGCTATGTTCGAAATGCCCAGTAACGATGAAACGGAATTCAAGGTTACTAAACAGTATGCCGAGCAAAAGCTTTCATACGAAACGGTTAAAAAACTTAAGGCAGTTTCTTAAATGAACCCGTAATTTGATTTACCGAGACGCAAGTAAAAAGGGTCAAATATAAAATCCTAATTAAGATTTTATACTTGACCCTTTTATGTATATCTACCTTGCTTGTTCGGGATTATCAGTTATAACCAGCACAAACTAGTGAAAAATTGCGCTCTATCTAAACAGCCTTTTTGGTTTTGGGAGCTATCTTGGTTACCTTGTTCAACAAATCCAAACAAACCTTTTTAATCACCTTTTCGTCGGAATATAAAGTATGACCGTAATTTGGAATCACTTCCATTTCCAATCCTAGCATATCTGCCCAACTATCCTCTGGTTTAAAAGAATCGTTTCCACCGTACAATAAGGTTACAGGAACCGAAGGTCTATCGTTTTCCGTACGTAACCTTGTTGAGGATACGTTGTACAATGCTTTCACTGGAAGTCCCTTTTTAGCGGCATTCCACACGATAGTTCCACCCGTACTAAATGCAAGATAATAACAAGGTTCTTTCTCCTTTTTTAATAAATGTGCTACTGCCGTGTCTATGCCACCATGTATGAACGCATTATGTATATTTTCTTCGGAATTTACGGCTAGGTCTAAATTAGCCAACTGCTGACTATCATAAAATGTAATGTCAAAATACTGTTGTAAGTATCCTAGATAAGAAGTTATCCAAAGCCCTTTTCTAGACCCCCACATATCTGAAACAATTACTAATTTTTCTGTCATCATGATTATTGTGTTTAGTTTTACGGTTAAGTATCGTTCATCTAAGGTCATTCATTAACGGCAAAAATTCCTATTTATTTGTTCAGTAGAACAAAAACATCGGTATAAAACTTGATTTATAGAAGCGACACACAAAACGTTGGCTAATCGTTTAACAAATAACAATTAAGAGTCGACCAATAACACTTTAAAAGACATTAACAGCAATATCAACAAAACTGAAGGTATTCTCAAATAGAAATATTCCGTGAAGGTGTACTAACAAAAAAATGATACTCTTATCTATAAATGACATCATAACGGGAAAGAGCCCGTATATTAACCGTTCATCTTTAGTAGCTCCTCTATATAATCCCTCTTATTGGAAAGTCGTGGTATTTTATGTTGGCCACCCAACTTGTCGTTGACTTTAAGCCAATCGTAAAAAAGATTTTCTCGCGCCACATGTACTTTGGGCATTTTCAAGGTAGTGTTATTATATCGTTTGGCCTCATAATCGGAATTCAATGATTTTAGGGCGTTATCCAAAAACTCGGTAAAATAAGCTAGGTCTTTAGGCGGCTTCCTAAACTCAATCACCCATTCATGTGCTCCTTTTTCTTTGCCCGCCATAAAAATAGGACCTGCCGTATAATCCTTAATCTCGGCCTCCGCTTTTATACAGACCGTCTTTAAGGCTTCCTCTGCATTTTCAATAATCAACTCCTCCCCAAAAACATTAATATGATGTTTAGTACGCCCTGTTACTCGTATACGATATGGGCTTTTAGAGGTGAAACGCACCGTATCGCCAATCTTGTAGCGCCATAAGCCAGAATTCGTTGTTATAATGATAGCATAGTTTTTTCCAATTTCCACTTCCCACAAGGGAATCGCTTTTAGGTCCAATGTATCATAATCCTCCATAGGAACAAATTCATAAAAAATACCATAATCCAACATCAACAAAAGATCATCTGCGTTATTACGATCTTGAATGGCAAAAAAACCCTCAGAGGCATTATAAATTTCGTAGTATCTGAAACTTTTTCTAGGAAACAATGCTTTGTACTGTTCTTTATACGGGCTAAAGCTTACACCTCCATGGAAGTATACCTCTAAATTTTCCCATATCTGAAACAAGTGCTCCTTTCCTGTCTCTTCCAGCATATTATTCAAGAGTACCAACATCCAAGAAGGTACACCTGCCAGACTAGTTACATTCTCCTGTACACTTTCCTTTATAATGGCGTGCAGCTTGGTTTCCCATTCGCTCATTAAAGACACTTTGTTGCTTGGTGTGCTGCTAAACTCCGCCCAAAGTGGCATATTGTCTATAAGAATGGCAGAGAGGTCTCCAAAAAAAGAACCATTGTCCTCATACAATTCCTTGCTCCCCCCTAATCGTAAACTTTTTCCCGTAAATAATTGCGAGTTTTCGTTGTTGTTCAGATAAAGACATAACAAATCTTTTCCAGATTTAAAATGACAATCCTCCAACGCCTCCGTGCTTACTGGTATAAACTTGCTTTTTGCATTGGTCGTACCACTGCTTTTAGCAAACAACTTTACCGATGTTGGCCAAAAAAGATTCTGCTCGCCCTTACGGGTGCGCTCTATGATCGGTTCCATTTCTTCATAAGATACAATTGGCACGCGCTCCCTAAATATTTCGTAATTATGAATACTCTCAAAATCATATGCACGTCCAATTTCTGTATCGTCCGCAATTTCCAAAAGTTGCAAAAGCACTTCTTCTTGGACTTCCTCTGGATATTTTAAAAATAGCTCTATCTGATGATAGCGCTTTTTAAGCAACCAAGAAGCTATAGAATTAAACAGCGGAATGGGCATTTTTAGGTATCTTTATCGGCCTAAAATAGGGTATATATCCATCATTTTCAAATTGAAATAGCAATAAGATTTTACATATGCAGTACGAAGGTGTTTTAAAAAAAATGCAGACAGAAATAGGAAGTCCCATACAGTATTACCTCGTTTTTGAGTCTGATTTCCTTAATATCAATCAAATACTCAACAAAGAGCTTACGATAAACTTCCTAAAACACCAATGTCTTAATTGCGGAAATGACCGACCTATATTTAGGCAAGGCTTTTGTAAATCCTGCTTTTTTGAAATTCCCTCGGCTGGGGATTGGATCATGCGACCAGAACTGAGCACGGCACATTTAGACCAAGAAGACCGCGATTTAGCTTATGAAAAGCGCGTACAATTGCAACCCCACATCGTATACTTAGCGAATTCCAGCAATGTAAAAGTTGGCGTTACCAGAAAGACCCAAGTCCCTACAAGATGGATAGACCAAGGCGCACATGAAGCCATAGAAATCGTAGAGGTACCCAACAGGTATCTTGCGGGTATTACCGAAGTCGCCCTAAAAGACCATGTGGGAGACAAGACCAATTGGCGTAAGATGTTGACCAATAATGTAGATGACGAAGACCTTGTTGAATGGCGCAGTAAATTAAAGCAATACATACCAGATGAGGCCAGAAACTATTTTATAGAAAATAATGCGGAAACACACATGCAGTTTCCGGTATTGCGATATCCAGAGAAAGTTAAAAGTCTTAACCTTGACAAAACACCCAACTATAATGGTATTTTAAAAGGAATTAAAGGACAGTACCTGATCTTTGAAGACAATACCGTTTTTAATGTACGTAGTAACGAAGGGTATTATGTGGGACTAAGTATTAAGAGCTAGTTTCAGAAAAGAAGCGTACATAGTTACTTTATACAATTGTTCCCATTAATTATAAAGCACACTTAATAATGATTGCAACCCCTAATTCAGAATTTAATGTTGCTATCATTTCCAAAGAATTTACCGAACAATTAAAAAATAAAGCTAACATGCGCTAAAAAATCAGATTCACCTGTGAGGGACGGCAACGCTTTTTAGCGCCATCCGTTCTCCAAATCATTAACTACGGACTAGAACTCTACACCTCCATATCGTTAAACAAGTCACGCCAAATAATTCTCCTAATTCACCGAATCCTTTTTAGTCTCTGTTTTTTTCTTCTTGCCAAGCAATCCACCTAATATATCCTTAGCAGCATCTTTTACCGCATCCTCTTTTTGGGTTGGCACTGTATCTTTTGTAGTTGTTGTGGTATCTACTTTTTTATTGTCTCCCAAAAGTCCGCCCAAGGCTTCTTTTACGCCCTGTTCCTGCGGGTCTTTCGTTGCGGTAGAGTCTGGCCCGGTTTTGTTTCCGGACAAAAGTCCGCCTAGTAAATCCTTAGCTTTGTCCTTGCCCTTGCCTATCAATTTTTGTTTTTCGATTTCAATTAATTGGGATGTTAATTTTTTTACACCCGAAGTTAAATCCGTACTTATCTGGGGACTGTTATACATTCCTGTAATAGTCGCCGTAACGGGTATGGTAAGATTTTGTAAAGAAGGGTCATTTATTTTGAAAATTAAAGCGTTTATTTCCTTACCCAGGTATTTTGAAGGCACGTCTATAGATGCCTTATAGTTCATTTTTTGGTCAAACGTGTGATTTCCTGCCACATTAATGTCAATATCCTTATAGCTGAACGTAAATGGCTTTACGGAAACCAAACCATCCTTAAACGAAAGGCTCGTCTTCAGCTCCTTTAAATCCAAATCGTTTAGGTTTATGAAATTCAACTTACTATCCAAGGCAGAGAGAACGGGTGCGTTTTCAGCATTGACTTTCTGAGTCATTAAATTGGCCAAAACATTACCACTTAAGGATAAAAGATCTGGTGTAAAATCATCGGTCAAATTCCCAGACAATGAAATATCCGAGTTCAATTTACCTTGAATCACGTTGGCCACTGGGGCAAGTACCTTAAAAAGCTCCAAGGCCTTAAAGGTTTCGCTTATCTGCAACTGGTCCATTCCCAATTTCATACTAAAAGTAGGTATGTCCCTTTTTGTAGAAACCTCTCCATCCAAAGTTATCTTCCCATCGAACAAGGAAGAAGTCATATTACTCAGTATTGCCCTTTCGTCCTTTATCTTGAGATTTCCCTTTACATCTTTAAGAACAATATTGTCATATATGACATTGTTTGCGCTGGCACTAAATGTAGCATCCAAAAAGGAAGGAATCTTAATTTTTTCTGTAGAAGCTACAGGTACACTTCCCGTACCACTGTCCTGTGAGGTTTCCGTTTCCGATACCATAAAATCACCCAAGTCAAAGGTATTCGAGTTTAAGATAAAATTCCCTTCTACCTTTTCATCATTGAACAGATAGCCCAAAAAGTTGTTAATAGTTCCTGTAACCTTGAAGTCGGTCTTACCGGTTGATCCATTAAGTTCATTCAAGCTTACGGTCTTTGGATTAAAAGTAACCGCTGTAGATTTTAGTATAACGGGATTTGGAATTTCGTCCGATGTGTATTCAAAATTGGTCAAGACCATTTTCCCCTCGGTTCTAGTCCTTTCATACTGCTTTTTTTCAACCATACCCATATCAAAAGCGGTTGTAACATTAGCATCCAACATTCCCTTTAAGCTTAGACCAGTAGGCACAGGATAGGCTTTTTCTAGATTAGCCAGATTCATTTTACCATCTATATGGGCACTTACCCTCGTATTACCCATTAATTCTGTTATGTTAGAAGTCAAGTTAAAACGGTCCTGATCAATCATAAAGGAGGCCTTTTTAATAGCGACCGAAGTATCCTCCGTAATTCCAGTAGTATTATTGATTGCCACATCTAAATTTATATTGGTAACCGCTTTTGGTAAATCTGGATATTTAAAAGAGGCATTATCCGACTTGATATTAATATTAAATTTAGGAATATGCACATCATCAACAGTACCTGTAAAATTTCCTCCCAGCACAAAGTTTCCGGTCGTGGTTACACCTTCAATATTTTTAGAATACTCCTCTGGAATTACGGCTAAAAAGTTCTTAAAATCCGAAGAAGGTGTTTTGAAATTGATGTCCACGTCCATATCATCGTCATTCAACTTGACAAAACCATCAAAGACCAAAGGCAACTGATTTATGAGCGCCTCATTCTTTAAAAAGGAGTACTTGCTTTCTTTTAAATCGATACCGATAATCGCATCCAAACTTATTTTATTTTTATTCAAGTAGTTGGTGCTGTCCATCTCAAGGGAGACAAAGGCATCTGTATGCGTATTCAGCTCCGATGTTACCAAAGACAAATCACCTGTTCCATTATGATTAACATCTGTTATTGCCAGACCAATGCCTGTTGTCCAATCTTTGTAAAAGACACGGGAGTTGGTTATCTCATAGGATTGCAAATTTAGATTAAATCCCGTAGAAGCTGTCTCTACAGCTGCTGTCGTTTCCGGAGCAACGCTCTCTATGGTAATATCATAATTGGCATTTTCATCTGTATCTATCTTGATATTTAACAAGGCATTATCTAAATTTAAGCTGGTTATGGCAATGGGCGCATCCGACCCCTTGAACAACTGAATAATACCCATAGTCAAGGAAACTTCCTTGGCCGCGAACAAGGTATCTCCCTCGAAAGGCGCCTTATTTATCAAACTCACATTGCCCAAACGAACCCCTGCGTTGGGAAAACTACGAACCAAACTTAAATTCGCCTCAGAAAAATCCAAGGTAGCATTTACATTGTTGTTCACCTTATTTTTGATGATATCACCAATTTTGGCCTCCAAGAAAAAGGGAGCAGCCACCACAATTCCAATAATCAACAAAAAAAATATACAAACTATTCTAATAATATTTTTCTTCATTTCTTTCTGTTATAACACATACATTCTTAATCTGCCACGTTACTGGCATCTAAATCTATTTCCTCACCCAGCTCCAAACCAAAACGCCTTCGCATCATATATACGCACATATAAAGCAAAGGGGTGTCCAAAAATGCTATAATTATCTTAAAAATGAAGCCACTGACGACCAAGCCCCTGAATTTATCCCAAGGAATTTCCCCAAACGAGCACAATAGTCCTACAACGGTAAAAGTATCTATCAATTGGGAGGAAAAGGTGGAAAAGTTATTCCGTAGCCAAAGGTATTTTCCCTTGGTCAATCGTTTCCAGAAATGATAAATCTGAATGTCGACAAACTGTGCCAACAAATAAGCCATCATAGAGGCAAAAACCGCAACAATGGTATTGCCAAAAACGGAAGTAAACAAACTATCCTGAACGGGCGACCATGGCGTAGCAGGCACCACATTTGCGGTATATACAATAAGCAAGGAAAAGAAAGACGCAAATATCCCTGCCACAACTATTTGGTTGGCTTTCTTCTTTCCAAAAATTTCAGAAATTAAATCTGTTATCAAGAAGGTAACAGGATAAGGCAATATCCCCACGGATATCTCAAAAAGAGACGCACCAAAAATAGTAACCTCCCCGAACGGCTGCCAGTAAAAAAACTTTTGAAAGATTAAGTTGGAAACTACTAAAGACGTTATGAAAAGTGCACCAAGATATAAATATATCCTGCGTGCCACCAAGGTATCCTTTTGCGTCATCCCTTATTTTATATTCAAGATAAAAGGCATTCTGGCCTGCACGCCTTTTTTGTCCAGACCAGCTTTTATGTCCTTTAATATTTGATAGTTCTCCTCACCGATTTCATCGCTGATTATTTTATACT
The DNA here is from genome assembly GCA_964620945.1 of uncultured Maribacter sp. Lineage (GTDB taxonomy): Bacteria > Bacteroidota > Bacteroidia > Flavobacteriales > Flavobacteriaceae > Maribacter. Next base: position 1,730 of record CAZUIE010000013.1, on the reverse strand, counting down.
TCAGTTGCATACTAACACCTTCCAAGTCTTCCATAAAACGCTCAAAGCCCGATTTATATTTTGGGTATTTTCGAATACCATAAGTGTCGACTTTGGCTAAGTCCGCCGCGGCTTTAATAGCATCTTCCAAGGTCCCCAATTCATCAACAAGACCAATGCGCTTTGCATCTATGCCGCTCCAAACCCGTCCCTGCGCTAAACTATCCGCTTGGGCCATAGAAATACCACGACCCTGGGAGACCCTATCCAAAAATGTGGTGTAGGTATCTTCAATACTTTCCTTAACCTGATTCCTAAATGCATCGCTCATAGGTTCAAAAAACGAGTAATCTACAGAATTTGCATTGGTGCCCACCTGCTCAGCATTTATTCCTATATCCTTAGCCAAATCGCTAATGTTCGGAACCGTACCAAACACACCAATAGAACCTGTAATCGTCGTAGGCTCGGCATAAATCTTATTTGCGCCCACAGCAATGTAATAGCCGCCGGAAGCCGCCACATTGCCCATTGAAACTACTACAGGCTTTACTTTTTTTGCCAATTCTACCTCGCGCCAAATAATATCCGAAGTAAGGGCGCTTCCTCCCGGAGAGTTTACGCGCAGTACAATCGCCTTAACGTTCTTATCTTCCCTAGCTTTTATCAATGCCTTGTTGATAATCCCTTGACCAATTATATCTGGCCCTCCTTCGCCATATAAAATTTCGCCTTGTGCAAAAACAACCGCAATTTTATCCATTCCGGATTTTAGTGTCTTTTTGTTGGAATACCTTGCGTAATCGTCTAAACCAATGTAGTTGATATCTGCACCTTCCGAAAGCGAGAGTGCTTCTGCTAATTTTTTCTCGTACTGGTCATAAAAAATAATGTCGTCCAACAATCCAGATTTCTTGGCATACACAGAAGACCTACCTCCCAAGGTGTCTGCGATAATATTTAAATCGGTCTCTGAAATACCCCTTCCAACGGCTATATCCGAGACCATGGAACTCCACAAAGACTGTATCAACTCCTTTATTTGAGTTCTGTTGGCATCGCTCATTTCGTTTTCTAAGTAGGGCTCCACTGCACTTTTGTACTTACCATGGCGAATCACCTCCATCTTCACCCCTGTTTTCTCCTGTAAATCTTTATAAAATAAAACTTCTGAGGATAACCCTTTAAAATCCAAAACACCAACAGGATTCATAAAGATAGAGTCTGCCACAGATGCCAAATAATAATCCTTTTGGGTGTAAAAATCTCCATAGGTATAAATGAATTTCCCCCTAGCCTTAAATTCTTCCAACACCTTTCTTATAGTTTGGGTCTGTGCCAGTCCGGCCAATATAAAATTATTGTTCAGGCTTATGCCTGTAATACGCTCATCATCCTTGGCCACAGAAATAGCGTGTACTATTTCGTCCAGACCTTGGGAGCTCTCAAAAATTCCAGCAAACACATTTAGGTCATTACTACCTGTATAATCGGCTATAGGTCGCTGTAACTGTAGCTCTAGTACCGAGTTATCCTTGACCGTTACAGCATCCTCTTCGCTACCCAACAAACTTATCAGCACAAAAAACATGACAAAGACCACACCAAAGGCCACTAGGCAGCCAATAATGGCTGCAAGAAGATTTCTTAAAAAATTCATTAAATAGCAATTTTTATTACCTCGCAAAGATAACCAAAGTGAATTTGTTTTGTTTATTTTGCCATTATATTATGGCGGTAAAACAAACAGT
>CAZUIE010000012.1:6085-40436 GCA_964620945.1 uncultured Maribacter sp. | reverse complement strand
TTGATGTTACCATAAACGTTTTATCCCTTTTTGGAATGATTATCGTTATTGGGATTTTGGTAGATGATGGTATTGTTATAGCAGAAAATATATACCAGCATTACGAAAAAGGTAAAAGTCCGGTACAGGCTGCGGTAGATGGCACTATGGAGGTTTTACCTCCTATTATCTCTGCCATTATAACGACTATTTTGGCATTTTCCATCTTTCTTTTTCTTGATAGTAGAATTGGAGAATTTTTTGGTGAAGTATCCGTAATCGTAATTCTTACCTTGGTAGTTTCTTTGGTAGAGGCATTGATTATACTGCCCGCCCACTTAGCACATTCAAAGGCACTTCAACCTCCCGATGCAAAGCCGAAAAAAGGAATTGGCAAAGCCTTTGCCAAATTAAGGGTCTTTAACGAATCTGGAGACAGGTTTATGTCTTGGATGCGTGATAAACTTTACACACCCGCAATTTTATTTGCACTTAGAAATAAAATTTTAACCTTCAGCTTTTTTACCGCTGCCCTAATTATAACCTTAGGGTCTGTTGGTGGTGGCATTATACGAACAGCCTTTTTTCCAAGGATTGCCAGCGACCGAGTTCAGGTGGAGTTGCAAATGCCAAATGGTACAAATGAGCGAGTAACAGACTCCATTATCAGTCTTATCGAGGAAAAAGCAGAAATCGTAAATCAGGAACTTACCGAAAAGTATTTTAAAGGAACGGATAAAGTGCTTTTTGAAAATATGATACGTAGGGCGGGCCCTGGATCGGCTACTGCTACGTTGACCATTAATCTACTGCCCGGAGAGGAAAGGCCCGATGAAATTGCCTCCGATATGGTAACTGGCAGACTCGAGGAACTAATGGGCCCGGTTGTAGGAGCAGAGAGTCTTATTTATGGATCTGGCGGTAATTTTGGTGGTTCTCCAGTATCGGTATCGTTGTTGGGCAATAATATAACAGAGCTAAAGGCTGCTAAAACAGAACTAAAAACGGCTCTGGAAAATAATGCGGCATTAAAGGATATTGCGGACAACGATCCTGCAGGGATTAAGGAAATACGGTTGGAACTTAGAGACAATGCCTATCTTTTGGGATTAGACCTTAGAAATGTAATGAACCAGGTAAGAGCTGGATTCTTTGGGACCCAGGCACAACGTTTTCAACGCTCCCAAGACGAGATTCGTGTTTGGGTACGCTATGATAGGGATAATAGATCTTCTATTACCGACTTGGATGAAATGCGTATCGTTGCACCAGATGGTAGTCGTGTTCCTTTAAAAGAAATTGCCGAATATAGTATTGAACGTGGCGATGTTGCCATCAATAGGTTGGAAGGAAGGCGAGAAATTCAGGTATCCGCTGATTTAAAGAACCCAAAAGATAGCCCTACCGATATCATGGCAGAAATACAAAATGTAATTTTACCCGAAATATTATCAAAGTATCCCACGGTTTCTCCTTCATTTGAAGGACAGAATAGGGAGGTAGAAAAGCTAACAGGTTCTTTAGAAGTGGTAGGATTATCCGTATTACTGCTAATCTATATCACCATTGCTTTTACGTTTAGAAGTTTTAGTCAACCCCTCTTATTGTTAATTATGGTTCCGTTTAGTTTAACAGCGGTAGCGTGGGGCCATTGGATTCATGATTTTCCTATCAATGTATTATCTCTTTTGGGAATTATAGCACTTATTGGAATTATGGTGAACGATGGTTTGGTATTGATCGGAAGGTTCAATACAAATCTGAGGGAGGGTATGACGTTTGACGCTGCTATTTTGGAAGCGGGCCGTTCCAGGTTTAGGGCTATATTTCTTACTTCGATTACGACAATTGCCGGTTTAGCTCCCTTGATGTTGGAGACCAGTAGGCAGGCACAGTTTCTAAAACCAATGGCCATTTCTATTGCCTACGGTATAGGTATCGCAACCGTGCTTACATTATTGCTTTTGCCCTTATTTCTTTCCTTTGGCAATATTCTAAAGGCCAAGAGTAGTACGTTTGGGGCGGGTTATAAGATTACCAAAGAGGAAGTAGAGCGTGCCATTAAGGAAAAAAAGGAGGGTATGCATTTAGAAGGCAAACAACTGAGCTTATCACATACTAGTACCAAAGAATTGCCGGTGCATACGAACAATGGTAGCGAAATAGAAAAGAAATTAGAAGGAACTACAGTAGAATGATAAGATCAAAATCAATCGCCATATTTTTGTTAATGCCATTTACGGTGTTAATGGCACAAGAAGAAATACTTTCTAAAGAAGAAGCCGTTATCAAGGCACTGGAAAACAATTTTGGTATTCAAGTAGCCAAAAATCAAGTTGAAATTGCCGAGAACAATAGTAGTTTGCTCAACTCTGGTTTATTACCTACCCTAACAGGAAACGCAGGTGCCAATTACCAACGAGACGATTCTACCTTTGAATTTCCCGGACAGTTTGTTACAGATCCGGATACTGGGAATCGTGTGCCTAGGCCAGATGCCGGTTTGTATAAAGCAGAAGCACAGCGGTTTAATGCTGGTTTAACGGCAAACTATACCTTGTTTGATGGTCTGGGTAGATTCTATACGTTTAAGAGCTTAAAGGAGCAATATCAGTTAAGTAGTCTTCAAGCGCGGGAAACTATAGAAAATACGATGATACAGCTATTTAGTGTGTATTTTGAGATAGCACGCTTAACAGAGAATAAAAAGGTACAGCAACAAGCTCTGGAGATTTCCAAGCAGCGTATTACCCGGTCTGAATATGCCTTTGAATATGGTCAAAATACCAAGTTGGATATTTTAAATGCCCAGGTAGACGTAACGAATGATAGCATCAACCTATTAAATACAAATCAACAATTGGCCAATGCCAAACGCGATCTTAATGTAGTATTGAACCAAGATTTGAACGAAGTATATGAGGTAGACACGTTAATTACCTTCATACCCAGATTAAAACTTGATCAGTTTATGACCGAGGCAAACTTCAATAATGTAGCTATTTTACAAACCGAGAGAAACTTGGCCATTAATGACTATGATATAAAAGTCAGTACTTCTGGTTATTTACCTACCCTGGACCTCACAGGTTCTTACGGTTGGAATTTAAATCAAAATGCTGCCGGTGCCTTCTTTCCAGGAGTTAATGTAAACAACGATAGGAATTTTAGTCTTGGAGCCCGGTTAACTTGGAATCTTTTTGATGGTGGAGGAACCACGGTTCGGGTCAAGAATGCTAAAATTGCGTACAAAAATCAGGAGCTCTTAAAGAAACAGGTTGCAATGGAAGTAGATCGGGACATTAAAAATGCGATGGCTATTTACGATAATCGACTTAATATTTTTAGAATACAGGAACAGAATGTCCTCACTAATCAGAATAATTTTGAGCGGTCTAGAGAGCAGTTTCAGTTGGGCAGGATTACCTCAATAGAGTTTAGGCAGGCCCAGATAAATCTGTTGAATGCCCAGACCAATAAAAACTTGGCTAAGTATGATGCTAAATTGTCCGAATTACAGTTATTGCAGTTAACAGGGCAATTACTAAACGTAGAATTATAACTATCTGACAGAAAGGTTTGTCTTTTAAAAAATAGAAAATGTACAGCGATAGAACAAAAAAGGAGTTGTTGGAAATTTTGGAGCAGTACCACATGCTTACATTTGAGTCGCAATTGAGTCTAAATGCGGAATTGGACTCCAGAGGTTTAGTTGTGGATAAGAGTGAACTAGAACTGGCCATTGAGGTTAAGGTTTCTCAAATTAATAACTTGGCTTACCTAAATGACCTTGGTTTTGAAGCTACAACAGACAATGGTACTTTAACTATAACTAGGACTTACAACGCGGTATTTGCAGATGTATTAGCTGTAATTTTTGGTGTTGTTGTATTTTTATTGGGTGTTTACGGTGTAGGTTCATTGGTTTCTATGTTCGTGAACGGGGAAGAAATAAACGTTTTTTCCCTGGCTATAAATCTTGGCATGGCTAGCCTTGTTCTTTTAGGATTCAAGTTTTTTAATGGAATAAAGAGGCTTATCGATTTTGCTGGTTTTAAGGTGTCTAATCAAAATGGAAATATTACTTTAAAAAAACGTTTTGACCTTAAGTTGGAAGAAATAAAAGAGAAGGCTTCGGAACTGTTTTTGGAAACAGATGAGGAGGAACTTGTGTTAAAACTCGGAGATTATACCATACTTAATTCTAATGCAGAAAATCTGGTACAGAGACTTACCTTGGAGCAATTGGCCAGTTTACTTAAAAAAGGATAAAGGAAGGATACTCATGTACGAACATTTTTTTCAATGCCCGTATTGTTGGGAGGAAATTTCCATGTTGTTGGATACCTCTGTTACAAAGCAAACGTATATTGAGGATTGTGAGGTTTGCTGTAGGCCTATTGAGGTCATGACACAGTTTAATGGCGATGAATTAGTTGCTTTTGATGCTGTTGATATTGGACAGTAGGGTTTTCGTTAAAATCAGATATTTTCCATTTACATAGAACGTATTTAGTTTAGGTTTTATGTCAAAGGTCATCTTTACATAAGGTTTAAACCGATTTGTGTTAGCGTGCGGCTTTTCTCGTTTTTAAAACTACACGCGTATGTTTGTTGTTATCTTTTCATTCAACTAATTTCTCCTAAGTCGTTGCCACCGGATGATAAGTTTTACGAAATTTTTATTGATTTTGAAATTACTCCCGATCGTTTTCAATGAATGGGGTTAGGAAAATGTACGTTTTTCAACCAACTTAGTTATACGAAATTAAAAAGGGTACCCAATCGCAAAGTTGAACATGAGGTTTTCATCTCCTCCATCAAAGAAGGGAATCCTACTTCTTTCGTCCTCTGGTAAATAGGGAACGCGCCAAGGCGATGCAAGGTCCAGCCGAATTACAAAACTTTGTATATCTACCCGAAGTCCGAAACCAACACCGACACCTAACTGGCCTACCCAATCAGAACCAAAGGTTCCCTGGGAAACCAGCTCTTCGTTAAATTCCCTATTTGCTTCTGGTTCATCTACAGGCAGTTCTATATCGTATGTTAACCATACATTTCCGGCATCTGCAAAGAATGCTCCTTTAAGATACGACCAGATAGGGAATCTATATTCGAGATTGGCTTCAAGCTTTAGGTTACCGGATTGATCAAAAAATGAGCTTGAGTCCTCCCCTGAAGAGCGGAAAGATCCTGGTCCTAGAGCGCGTATGGGAAAGGCACGAACACTATAGGGGCCACCGGAAAAAAACTGTTTCGTAAATGGTAGCGTTATAGAATTACCATAAGGAAGTCCCCAGCCTGCATACAACCTACTTACCAATGTTTGCTCTTTCCCCCATTTTAGGTAGTGTCTAAAGTCAGCATCTAACTTGGCATACTGGGCGTATTCAAGACCAAAAACCTGATTTCCTCTATTGCTCAAAAGGCTTAGGGTGTTACCGGCAATATCAAGGTTCGTAGAAAAGAAAATTGGCTGGTTTTTGCCTGTATCTACTAACTCATTGTAGGTGAAGTTATAATTGAGTCCGGCGATAAATTGCTGCTCAAAACTATTTCTTAAGAATGGATTTTGTTCTAAAATAGCATCAAATTCTTCTGTAGTGTTGGTCAGGTTGGTATAACTGACGCTTATGGGGTTAAACTCGTGATATACAAAACGGTTGGCGTTCCAAGTATAGCCAAAAGTGGTATTGACCGAGGTTAGAGTATAAAGTTTACTTCGATTTAAAAAATCGATCCCGATTCCTATTTTGGTTTTTGGAACGGAATATCTAAATCTACTGGGAGAGAAGGGAATTAGCCTTGGAATGATTAATTCGGTTTTTAGGCCACCATTAATACTATTAAGACCACTATTGCTACCTCCGTTCAATTGCGCTTCGTACGATAAGCTTCCACTGATATTAAGTGTTTCTCCTCCATTAAATAGATTACGATTGCTATATGTTAATGAAATCCCAGGACCTGTAAATCCATTGGACTTTGTGATAGCCTGCAGTTCCGCTCGTAATGCACGTTTTTTCAAAGGGGATAAATAAATGTTTACATTTAGAGGGTTGATGCTATCAGTTTGTAAGACTGCATCAGCTTCCATAAACTGGATATTGGCATATTTATAGCTTCCGATTGCGGATAAACGGTTACTTGTTAATTTTGAAGCTACGGCATCGTATAATTGTCCCTTTTTAAAAAGAATATAGGGCGCTAGGCGTTCAGGTTTAAAAAAATTATCATCTTGTACGAATTGTATTTCTTTATAATCGGTACGTAATTGTTCTGTAGTGTCGTTGGTTACCTTATAGTTTGGGAATACTGTAATTTTATTGATTGTGTACGGAACTTTTGCTTTGGCAGGTGTTTCTTTTTTAAATCTTAGAAAAAGGTCAAAGCGCTTGTTTTTATATTGATTTGTATCTGCTTCAAAAATGAGGAAATCAGGATTAAAATTATAATATCCTATTTGTTTGAGTTCGTTATCGATGCGCTCTCTTTCAAATTTCAGTAAGGATAAATCAAAACGATTATCCTTAGAAATCGATGTTTCTTTTAAGGTTTTCTTTATGGCTCGGTACGCTTGAGAGCTATCACTCTCTACGGTGTAGGTTTGTAATCGATATGGCTGTGGCAGTTTCGTTATGTATTTTATGGATGCAAACTGCTTATTGCTGTCAATTTGATGTTCTACAGTGCTATAAAAGAAACCTTTGTTCTCTAGCCGGTTTCGCATTAAATCTTCTACACGTTGTGTATTTACATTTGATAAGTAAACAGGTTCCTCACCAAACTTTTTATTAAGCCACTTTGTAACGAATCCTCTGCGATTTTTCTGTGCCTTGTAATAGTAGTAAAGTGGTAACCTCATACCAAGAAAAGTAGAGTTTGGCTCTGGTTTTAGTGTAGATAATAGCGCTGTTCTAGCCTCTGTAATGTTCCCTACACTATCGTTTTTCTTTATTTTTATTCTCGCTCCTTCGTATAGTATTTCATTTTCTGGAACAAAATGCTGTACGCTACAGGCCTGTAACAGCAACATTAAAAGTAGCACGTATAAATAAGTTGATTTTTTGGCAGGTCTACTCCTCATTTTTACTCTTTTTGACATTAGGAATATCATTCTTGTTATCCAATTTTTCCTGAGGAGATGACATGTTTTGTTCAATAGGATTAAACAATTCGCTAAATTTATTGAACTCCCTATTGAATATAAGTGCAAGCCCTGTAACAATTAGTTGTCCGTCGATTACGTTTGTGTACTCGCTCTTACGATATCCTTTTAAACGATATCTGCCGTTTTGGGTCAAAAGATATTCCAAACTTACGTTGCCAATAATCGGACTTTCTTCTTGTCCTAGTTGTGCGCTACCTTCTACGTCTATTGCGCTGCCTGCTGTTACGATCAAGCGATCGTTGAACAGTTTTTTACTTGCGTTAATGTTTAGTTGGGTACGATCTTGTGCATTTTCACCGGTGTAATCGGTAAAACTATCTAAATCAAAATCAAGCTCAAATCCGCTATTGCCCAATACTTTGTCCGAGAAGGTATTTAGTTCGCTCGAAAGCACTTTGTTTACATTGTTTCGGGCCAAACTTGCCGCACCACCGCTACTACCATCACTAACGGTATTAGGAAAAAAGCGGTTCAACGCCAGAAGGGAGAATACCTGTTTGTTTAGTTCTGCCTCCTGTGCGTTCAATTGCTGTACTTTACCATATACCACGCCTCCTAGCTCTCCTTGGGCATTTTCGGGAATTCCTAAATTAAAAGATATTTCGGGAGCGGTAATTTCACCATCTACGTTTAAATACACTAGAAAGGGCATCACTTGCTGATATTTAGATGCAAGGCCAGATTCAACGCCCGAGGTTTCGGATGCCATTAACGGAGCCGCAGATGTTTCTAAGCTATAGATGGCAGTAACGTCTAGTTTTGCGTCTAACGGGTCGCCTTGCCAGATAATCGTGCTGCCGGGCTTCATATCGAATTTTCGGGAAACCAAGTTGTACAAACTGGTTCTGTAGTAGCCATTTGCGAGTTCGTAACGCCCCGTGAGTCCCACGATGCCATTTGGATTGAGGTTCAAGTTTAGTGCGGCATCTCCCGCCACTTGTAGCACATCATCCGTTTTTTCATCCAATACTAAAGTAAACAAAGCTTTTTCGGCTATCTCTATGATGAGGTTCGCATCCAAACCAAGAAATAGCGGTGGGGTATCATTTTCCTGATTATTTGTTAGAATGGCATCTAGATTTTCTCGGTTTACGAAAATTACCACACCATCCCGCTCCTCAATATCCAACTGCTCTTCAGGAACTACGTAGGTGAACTCGGTTACGTCCCTTAGGCGAACCATGCCGGTTAACTTAGGCAAATTTAGATTTCCTTTAAATTTCACATCAGCGTCAATACTGGCAGTACCGTAATAAAGCGCATTATCTTTTGCCGTTGAATTTAATAGTCCAAATTTTTCAGTTTTAAAGTTTAAATCGAAAGATGGGTTCAGTATATTTTTAGTGTTAATCTTTCCGTCAATAGTGAAGGAACTGCCTTTCGCATCTTCTATTTCAAAGGTGTTGAGCGCAATTGAAGTCTCATCTATTTCTACGGACTCTTTATCGACTTTGAAAGACGTATTTAGCGCAGAAAAGTCAAGACTAGTATTATTGAAAGAAATATTACCATCATAAATAGGGTTTTTGAGTGTTCCTTGCAGCTCTAACTGTCCAGTTAAAAAACCAGTTGGGTTTTTGAGTTCTTCACTAAAAAATCCGGTCACAACAGCGGTTTCTAGTTTTTTTAAATCTAAATAAAGATTAAGGCTAGGCCCATTACTAGTTGCCTTGTAACTACCGGTAAGGTCCATATCAACCGCACCATCTTTCAGGGCCAGGTCAACGCTATATTTGGAAAGCTCTTGGGAAAAAGCGTTCAACGAAAGGTTGCCGAGTCTATTTTCTAGGATACCGAAATTATTAATATTAATCTCGGCAAGGATGCCCGCGGCATCAAATGGATTTTCTACTATCAAGTTCCCATCCACGATTCCTGTGCTGAGTGATTTATCTGGATTTAACAGGCTTAAAAACGTTTGCAACGCAAAGTTTTTGAAGCGAAGACCGATATGGTTGGACTTTACATCTGGTAGCGACTCGCTAAGTTCAAGTTCTTGATTGTTTCTTGAAAACACTACATTGCTAAAGCCTAAATAATCTTTGGCGTAGGTTATCTGGTTATTTTCAGGAATGGTCCACTGTTTCTTATTCAATAGAAGTTTTTCTGGATCGATGCGGAAGGTTAACGTGTCGCTACGAAACTCCATTTCAGAGGCAATATGAGCAAGTTTTTCGTTCGCGTCGAACGAAATGAAATCCAGCTCCAGTTTTTTATTGTTCAGTACCCCATTAAAATATGTCTTTTTTATGAATAGGGGATTATATCGTAGGGAGTTCATTCCAAAGGAGAATTTCAAATCGTTTGCATCCCCGTTGATCATTAAATTAAGGCTGTCTACGGTACTTCCATTATACTCTGCATAGGGCAAATGGAGTTTGGCTTGCAAATTTCTCTTGGCTGAATCAAAACTAGCATTCATGGTAATGGTATCCAAGCGGTCTATACCTCTAAAAAACACCTCGGTCAATATTGGTTTTGGAGTAATATTGGCGTTCACATATACCAAAATAGAATCAGGTTGAGAAATAGATTCAGCATCATCGGTAAAGTAATTTTCAAATTGAATCAATAGTGCTTTGCTTATCTGGTCGGGACTGCTATTGGCTTTTACACCACCGTTCAGAAAATCACTGTTCATATTTGCCTCGGTCGTATTTTTACTTACCGATGCTGAAATATCGATGTCTCCGGTTTGAAATTGGTCATTGTCAATTACAGATACACCTTCGGTAATTTTACCTTTGATTGTATATTCTTCAGTAGTGCCCAAAAAAGACGCATATATGTTGGCTCCCACCCTTATATCGTTTTGGGTAATTGCCAAGGCATTCAGATTAGCGCCTATCAGGTCTATGGAAGTTTCAATATTATAACGTGTACTGTCTAATTTAAGTGCTGTAAGAGAGGTAAGGTTTAGATTTTTGTCTTTGTAGTCTAAAGATATCTTTCCTGTTCCTTCGTCTATGTTGGCGTTAGCCGATAAATCGGCAAACAAGTAACCGTTCCAATATAATTCCGAGATGTTTGCCTTTAAGTTGCCCGCAAGGGTTTTTAGGTTCTTACCCTTTAAGTTTGCATCAACAGTTAAGGACAAGTCCTTAAATTGAGGGTTGTTAAGCAAGCTGCCAAGCTGTAAACTATCGACCGTTAAGAGCCCCTCAATAAAAGGTACGTTGGTGAACCCACTGCTACCCTTGAAGTGTACGTTACCCATAGAAGACGATAGCTTTATATCGGTATTGAGATTTTTAAGGGAACCTGATGCGGTGCTGCTTAATTTTAATTGTTGAGGGAACGTTACGGTCGAGCCCTTTAGGGCCGTGAATTGATTAAGGTCGGATTTCCCAGTGGTAGCTATTATAGAATCAAAATCTACACGGAGAGAATCGATAGATGTGCTATTAAAAACAGTGCCTGCTACTTTAAGTGATGTTTGGGAGCCCCAATTTACTGTTGTATTGGTAAGTGTAATCTCATCCAATGTTCCCTTAGCGAATAGCTGCCCTTTAAGTGTGTCTGTTGATATAGTTTGGACTACCTCATTTGTTTTTAGTGCCGGTTTAAAAATATACAGATCTTTAGTATCGAAGGTAAAGAAAGGTATATTTAAATCCACGAGCACATTTTTTGGGGAATCGATTAAACTTTGTACTGAGGAATAATTGAATGTTGCAGTTCCATTAAGACTGCTCCTAGAAGTTTTGAAAACTAGGTCTGATAAACGAATTTCATTTTCATTTAAATCGGCTTTAAGAGTCAATTGATTTAGATGTAGGCCACTTTTCTCTTTAAAGATTAGCTCTTCAACATCTAGGTTCACTTTTTGTGGTGAATAGGAAACAGTTTTAGCACTAAATCCTATTTCTGAAAAATCTAAGTTATTTGGGTTGAATTTATTTTGAACCGTATCAATTGCCTTGTTAAGAAATGAAAACTGATTGTTTTTTAAACTAAGGTTTGTTGCGTCAATAGTATACTTGGGCCAAACAAATTCAGTAGAAGTACTTAAGGACAGTTCTTCCAAACTATTTTCAGTTTCTTGAGGCAACTCAAGTAGAACTTTTGAGTTTTGTAACGAAAATCCATCTATTTCATAGCTATTCGAGTCTAAATCAATTTTAGGTAATCCTAGACTGAGTTGGCCAAGGGTAATATCAGCTAGCGTCCCGTCACGAACGGAATGATAATAGGTAGTAACATTTTCCAAAGCTATTTTTGAAAACGCCAGTTCTGGAAGTGTGGACGAAGCGTTTTCATTGCCATTTGGTAGCGGTTTGTTCTGCACATACGATATGGAACTATTCGTTAATTCCAGCTGATTTACATGGAAAAGAAGCTCCTTAATATTTATGGTTTCGAATTGCGTGTATAAGCTTCCAATGGTGTTTTTACTAGTTATACCCAAAAACGCGTCGATGTAATTTACTTTGAATTCGGCCAAGGAAACACTGCCGATTTCCACTGATATTGTATCTTCACTAGCTTCGGATTGCTTTGGCTCAGGTGCTATGAATGCATCTAGAAGGAAGGAAAAATTATACTTTTCTGTGTCCGTTGGTCTGTTGACGTTTACGACCACTCCACTCCATTCCAATTCATTTATGTTTATGGTGTTTCCAAAAATAAGGGGTGAAATGGCTACCTCTGCCTGGAGATTTTTAGAATACAAAAGGGTGTCCTTTTGTAAATCTTCCAAATACAGACCTTGGATTTCTAAATCGCCCGAAAAAGTGATAAAGAGTTTGTCTACGCTAAAATTTGTTCCTGTTTTTTCCGTAACAAAAGAAACAAATTTTTCTACTATTATACCTTGTCCCCAAGGACTTTTAATGAAAAGAATCAGCAAAAATGCCAAAAGAAACAGCAACCCAACTAATTTTAGCGATTTCTTTAATAATCTGTATATGCGTTTTTTTGTTTTCATTTCTAAAAAGCAAAGGAAGGAATTATTACCATGATACGTTATCTTTTATATCAGATTTAGCCATTTCCTTTGTGGTTATTGAATTCGTTACGATTTTAATTGAATGCGTTATTATCTTGTTTTAATACTTCTTTATTTACCGGGATAGTACTGGAGGCTCGATTGTACCTCCTTCGTAACAACCAACATAACTAATAAGGTAATCTATGAGTCTTCCACTGCGTAAAAGAAAAAAAAGTAAAAGGAGAAGATATAATTTATTTATAATTATTGTACTTCTGATTATTATTATCACGGCAGTGTTATCGCACCTATAATGCCTATTTAGTATTCTCTATTTGCGAAATTCTGGACAAATATTTCAACCTTATTAGGTGCCAATCCCGACTTAATACGTTTTATTTTTTTCTCACTTTTGCCTTATTAAATATCGAAATCGCCGCTAAATAGAATTGCCATTATCGAATAAATAATTGCATTGATGAAACGAAAACGGGTACACCCGCCAAAACAAATTGTGGATACTTGCTGGTATAGAAGACGCACTGATTTCTTTTCTGAATTGTTTCACTTGTGACAGGATTACATTACAATTTAATTTTCTAGTAGTATTGGGAAGTATTTTGGTTGAGAGACATTGAATCATCATGGTCTGTTTTAAAGGGAAAATTTTAGACCATGTTTGTATAACCTATCCTAATAGAAAAGTATTTGCTCAGCTAGTAAGTCCAATCTTTTTGAGTGCCAATTTATAAACTCGCACTAATACACATTAAAGTATCATCTACATTTACGGGCGGTGTTGAAATTTTATACAAAACGACACCAGATGCAATGGACTTATATTCTTTGAGCTTCTTGCCAAATTCATCGGTAACATAGCCTGCAACATCTCCTTTTTTAACAGAATCTCCTGCTTTAAGATGACTATAAAAAAGTCCTGTTTCGGTTGCGCTGATATAGGTTTGATTGTTGAGCTGAATAAGGTTGGCATTTGGTGAAGTTCCTTTATCATACATTTTCATATTGCCAAGCATATTATACACCCCGTTTTTTATGAAGCTTACGGCATCTTGCTGTACATTGCCCAATTTGCCGCTTTCAAAGCTTAAGGCCACTTTGCCATCTTGACTGGCCTGTTTAAAGACATATTTTGCGGGTTCATAGTCTCTGATGGTGAAAGGATATGAAACGATATATTCAAATCCGCTAATCTCGGTAAGTTCCCTAGCTTTTTTTGTTTGTTGTGGATAATTCGGGTTATCGTAGAAAAGCGCAAACGGAATCAGGTCTTCATTGACACCACCACCATGTATATCTAAAAAAACATCGCTGGAGGGTATTATGGTTGTAGTAATATAATTGGCTATTTTTTGAGTAACACTACCAGTCGGTTTACCGGGGAATGCACCGTTTAGATTCACTTGGTCATTCGGATTTACAATAGACGTCCGCGAAAAAAACGAACTTGTATTTGCAATAGGGATTATAATCAAAGTGCCGGTTAAGCTATCGATATCGATTTCACTCAATAGCTCTTGTACGGCAACAATCGGTGGATATTCAAACCCATGAACCCCAGCCATAATCGTAAAAACAGGCCCATCGCTTTTTCCTTTTAATATGGATACCGGCAACAAGGTTTGGTTGTTGCGAGAATCTTGGAATTGAATACGTATGTTTTCTTTCAACGGTCTTGTGTCGCTTGAAACTATATCCTGAACGGTATCTTGTCCTAGTAATGTATGAAAGGAAAAAAGCAGAAAAAGTATAAGGAGTAGTTTTGGCATCATGTGTACTATTATTTACAGTTAAACCTAATTAATTATATGTATAAAAGCTAGTGTCTGAATTGGAAATTATTTAGAAAAATAAATAGGAATTTGTCCCGTTACGAGACTGTCTTATATTCTGTTTATGTAGTATAGGAGTAATAGTGTTTATAATAGGATTAGATTCTTAACCGTTGTAATCACTTCTATTTTTAAAGATTCAGAAAGTACAAACTCATTGAGGCAGAATTATATTTTAACCCAACTTAAGGTAGGGTTTTTCCAATAACGTCGGAAGAAGATGCATAAACTTGTATCAAAAAGATATTAATCGGTATCTACGCAACAATTTTCATCACCACATTGACAATACCGCTGGTTGTATAAATGCAGAAAAACAAGCCCTAGGGTTGGCAAGTAAATTAAAGCCTCCGGTACATGCGCAATTTCCCATTTCTCGTTTAAAATGAGTCCCGCCAAAAGCACCCAAAGTATCCAGAATGCATTTTTTACCCACCATTTTGAGGTATGGGAAGCAGACCAAAACACGGCAAAAAAGGAAATGGCAAGAAAAACAATATCTAAAATACCCCACCACCAAGGATGCGTTGCCTCTATGAGTGCAGCATTGGAATACGCCACAAATAAGAATGGCGTAGCCAGGCAATGAATAAAGCACATGATACTGGCAGTAGCTCCGATAATATCCGATTTTGATGTCAAATTAAGTATGTTCATTAAGGGTGCTATTTTATAGTTATTCGCTATCCATAAGCGTTTAATAGATATTTTATTTCTGTTGCAAAAATACTTTATTTTTTTAAATGCAACTAGGTTGCATTTAAAAAAATTTCTATTTTTGTGGAAACGGATATATGGTCACTACATCAAATCTTAGCTACGCGTATAGAAACGAAGAGGCCTTAGACTTTCCGGATATTAGCCTTTCTGCGGGGAATCATGTATTGGTTTTGGGACCATCAGGCGTGGGTAAAACCACCTTGTTGTATTTGATGGCAGGTTTGTTACCTCCATTAGGGGGTAAAGTTTCTATTGCTGGAACGGAACTTAATTCCTTGTCCCGTAAGCAAATGGATAGCTTTCGCGGGGAACATATTGGAATTATATTCCAGCAGTATCAATTTATCACTTCTTTAAGTGTTTCAGAAAACCTTCGCCTACGGCAAAGCTTTCCTAGAAACGCTAACGATGCACAAAGAAGAAACGAGCTTATGAAACGGCTGGGACTCTGGGAACATCTCCAAAAGAAAGTCTCTACATTAAGCCAGGGGCAGCAACAACGACTTTCTATTGCCCTGGGATTAATTCACAAACCGAAAATTATTTTTGCCGATGAGCCTACGTCCAATTTGGACGATTCTAATTGCGAAAAGGTACTAGAACTGCTCAAAGAGGAGGCTAATATTTGTGGCAGTAGCCTCTTGATTATTACACATGACCAGCGGTTACTACCCCATTTTCAAAATCAGATACTATTATGAGTTTGGCCTACCTCGCATATAAGAACATGGTTTCCAAACCGCTAAACCTGCTGATGAGCTTATTGCTGTTGTCGTTAAGTGTATCCTTGGTCACGTTTGTCTTGCAGTTGAGTCAACAATTGGGCGGTCAATTAAGTAAGAATATCGCCCCTTTTGATATGGTCGTAGGGGCAAAGGGTAGTCCTTTGCAGCTTGTCCTGTCCTCTGTACTGCATGTGGATAACCCAACAGGAAATATTAAATTAAAGGATGTTGTTCCTTTACAAAAACATCCTTTTGTGCAACATGCGATTCCGGTTTCCTATGGCGATAACTACAAGGGATTTAGAATATTAGGTACGGGAAAGGAGTATATTACGCTTTATAACGCGCAAATAGCGAAGGGCATCCTGAATAAAGTATCTTTTGAAGTTGTAGCGGGTAGTAGAGTTGCGAACCAATTGGGTCTGCGGGTAGGCGATAGCTTTATAAGTTCACACGGCTTGGCAGCATCGGGAACAGATGTCCATGATGAACATCCTTTCTTAATAACCGGAATTTTGAAACCTACGGGTTCGGTAGTTGACCAATTATTGATTACCAATTTAGAAAGTATTTGGGAGGCACACGACCATAGCGATGAAGACCCTAACGAACAGTCTCACAAAAAGAATACTGCCGAAAGTGGAGAAAGTGTAGGGGAAGAACTCCATGTAGAAAAAGAAATTACTTCTCTGTTAGTGAAGTTCAAGAGCCCTTTGGGCATGATTCAACTTCCCCGGGCCATTAACCAGAACACCAACATGCAGGCCGCCTTGCCCGGTTTTGAGGTGCAACGATTAATGAGTTTGTTAGGTTCGGGAGTGCAAACGATAAACGGTATTGCGGTGGCCATTCTGTTGGTATCCGCATTAAGTATTTTTATAAGCCTGTTAAAAACCATTCGGGAACGAAAGCAAGAGCTTGCGCTCCTACGGGTTTATGGACTGCGAACAGGTCAACTGTTCGGACTAGCGCTGTTTGAGGGACTTTTCCTAGCCTTCATTGGATTTGTACTGGGCTGGCTTTTAGGTCGCTTTGCAATATGGGCGGTTTCCCAATACACTCAGGTTTCCTATGGATATGGATTGCAAGTAAACGGCCCCGAAATAATGGAGTTCTTTATTTTGGGCTTGATTTTACTATTGGCCACCATTGCTACAATACTGGCATCCCGTTCCATTTTTAAGTTAAATGTTGCAAAAACCTTGTCCGATGCGTAGCCCTACTATCCTCTTTTTGTTCATAACTTTCATAAGTACTTTTGTAGTAGCGCAGGAACAGTTAACATGGGACGATTTTGCCGATGTCACTTTTGAACCTGTATATAACGCGCGATTTGATGTCCATTTTTTGACACCGAAATTTGGTGAAAAAATAAAATCGTACCAAGGAAAAAAAGTAAGCATCAAAGGCTATTTTTTAGATATATCCGGTAGCGGTGAAGTTTTATTGGTCTCACAAAACCCGATGGCATCCTGCTTTTTTTGTGGTGCTGCCGGAGCAGAAACGATTGTTGAGGTCAATTTTAAGGAAAAACCAAGTTTTAAGACCGATGACATCGTCACCGTAACCGGGATTCTTGCCTTAAATGTAAATAATGTAAACCATTGTAATTATATTTTACTGGATGCTACCGGCCAATTAATAGAATAAAGAAATGCGATTTATACTTCTTATCCTTTTTACATGCATAGCCGCTCAAGTAAAGGCGCAAATCTTTTTGGAGTGGTCGGACCTTTCTGAGGAAATCTCTTTGGAACTACCATCTAGGGATGTTATTTTTCCAGAATTTCAAAAAGCCACGTTTACTACAAAAATGAAGGCTTTGGAAGGAAAAAAGGTTGTTATTACTGGGTATTTGTTGGTGCTAGAAGGAGAACAATCCAAGTATTTATTATCCCAAAACCCAATGGCCTCTTGTTTTTTCTGCGGAAACGGTGGTCCTGAAACGGTGTTGGATTTACAATTCGCTCAGGAACATTCCTTCGAGATGGACGACCTTCTCTCCGTTGAGGGAATATTACATCTAAATGAGAATGACCAGGAACTGTGCTATTATAGATTGGAAAACGCTAATGGGCTGCGTTTTGAATAAAAAAATCCGACTATGAAAAATGAACGTTGTGAACGGCTTTTAGAACAAAAAGGATTAAAAAAAACGAGTGTGCGTATCACCCTATTACAGCATTTTATGAAGACTCAACATGCACAATCGAATAATGACCTGCAAGGGGCTTTTGTTAGGGAAATCGATAAATCTACGCTGTACCGCAATTTGGCCAGTTTCGAAAAAGCAGGTATTATTCATAGCATTAACGACCATTCCGGAATCGCTAAGTATGCATTTGGTGAAATACCTCTGAAAGGCAAAGAACATGCACATTTTGTATGTGACTCCTGTGAAACGGTGTATTGTATGGGAGAGTTCGTGCCCTTAGCACCTAATGTCCCGCAAGGCTTTAAAACAAATACGGTTCAGACCATACTGCGTGGTACCTGTGCTGATTGTTGACGTTAGTAATGACGTTTAAAATGTCCAACATAAGTTCAGTTTATACTAACTATACCAATATAATTAAAGAGCCAAAATTTTAAATTCAATAAAACCAAAAGTTATAAAAATGAAATACAAAAATCTATTATTCATTGCAGCGCTTTCCATAAACCTTCTACAAGTAAGGGCCCAAGAAGAAAAAGTGTATAAAGCACCGGAATACGAGTTGGAATGGAGCAAACCAACCGTGCATCCAGACCGTATTGTCATAAATTTAGGGGCAGACCCAAAAACATTCGCAAGCGTTACATGGCGTACCAGTAGTGAAATAGCTACTAGTTTTGCGGAGATTGCGGTAGCCGATGCTGCTCCCAAATTCTGGAGAACAGCTAAGACCCTTACCGCAAAAACAACAAATTTTGATGGTACACAGATACTAAATGCAGGATTTGTTTCAAATTACCACTCGGTTTCTTTTACCGATTTACAACCGAATACGATATACGCGTATCGCGTCGGTGATGGAAAACGTTGGAGCGAATGGATACAGTTTAGGACCGCTAGCCCCAATAAACAGGATAGGTTTTCATTTTTGTATGTGGGCGATGCGCAAAACTATATTTTGGAGTTGTGGTCACGACTCATTCGAGAGGGCTATAAAAAAGCACCGGATGCCAGTTTTGTAATACATGCGGGAGATTTGGTAAACAACGCCCATAGCGAGCAACAATGGCAAGAATGGTTCGATGCCGGAGGATGGATTCATAGTTCCTTACCTTCTTTTCCTATTCCGGGCAACCACGAGTACGGCTATCTGAACCAGGCGGATGCAGACGATGAAAAACGAAGTCTTACCGCACAATGGAACTTACAGTTCAACTTACCGGAAAACGGCCCTAAAGATTTGGAAGAAACCGCCTATTTTATGGACTATCAGGATATGCGGTTGATCGGGTTGAACTCCAACACGGATATTGAAAAGCAGACCGTTTGGTTAGAAGAAGTTTTGGCGGCAACTACCCAGAAATGGAAAGTGGTCACTTTCCATCATCCTTTGTTCTCCGCATCCGATGGTAGAGATAACAAAGAACTCCGCGATGTTTGGAAACCCATTTTTGATAAATACAAGGTAGATTTAGTGCTACAGGGCCACGACCATAGTTATGCCCGTGGTAGGGTTTCCCCAGGTGAAAATAAGATTGATGGCGTAAACATGCGGGATAAGACAGGCACGGTCTACGTAGTGTCGGTAAGTGGTGGTAAAATGTACGGACTACGCCCCAATGGATGGGAAGGCTTAGGAGCCGAGCGGGATAGAGCTGCCGAAAATACTCAATTATTCCAGTTGATTTCTATTGAAAATAACACCCTTTCCTTTGAATCCTACACGGCAATCGGTGAACTCTATGATGCCTTTCAGTTAATTAAGACCAAGAAAGGACCCAACAAGTTCGTAGAAAGAAAAGCAGAGGCCATTACACCCAGAAGGTTTGATAATACAATTCCGTATAAGGAGTAGTGCCTAAAATGTTTAAGACGCGATATTAGCTACCCAACTAGTTCAAAATAGTTTGGGTAGTTTTACTGGTAGTGTTAGATGATTGCTGTTTACTTACCAAAACCCGTTTTCGACCATCGAAATCAAGGATATTCCCGCCGCTGCTCCCGAGATAAAAAGGTTCCAATCGCGGTGTTTGACCCTTAAGATATTGAGAAAAATAAAAGCAATACTAACTATAAATAATACAACTAGCAATTGTCCGAGTTCTATGCCGATGTTAAAACCCAATAGCGGTATCACAATATCAGAGGGGTCCATGATCAAGGCCTTAAAGTAATTTGAAAAATCCATCCCGTGAATCAATCCAAAGAACAGGGCCATGACATAATTTCGTTTCATTTTTAAACCTTTCTCCTTGGTGCTTGAACTCATTACATTATGCAGAGCGGTTAAAAAAATAGTAAGTGGGATAAGGAATTTGATGATATTAGAAGGTATAGAAAAGATATCCAAGGAAACCAAAACTAAGGTAATGCTATGGCCAATGGTAAAAGCGGTAACCAAGATTAGTATTTTTCGCCATTGCTTTATTTGATAAACGGCACAAAGTGCCACCAAAAATAAAATATGATCATAGCCAGCAAAATCTGCAATGTGCTCAAAACCTAATTTCAGATAGAATTGAATTTGATTCATATTAATAGTTGAGATAGTGAACCGAAGTTTTTTTGTTGAGCATCATGCTTTCAGAGTCTCCGTTGTGATGAACATATACAATGTTGTTCTGGTCAAAGAACAAGTCGGTAAAAACAGCATTTTTTATTTCCAAAGAGGATAGGGGTTCGGTTTGTTTATATTCAAAATATACCCACAGGGCTGTATTATCTCCTTCTCCGCTTAAGCGTTTGCTTTTAATTTTCAAGTCCATTAGTTTTTTGTTCGCTTTCACATAGAAAAACTGATTCAGATAGTCCAACAGCAGGGTATTCGCCTTTTCTGATTCGTTGGGTTTGCAAAAGGCAAGTGCCGTACTATTGGGGTCAAAGACCAATGCCTCGTTAACATCGGTCAGGAAAAGCTTTAGGTTGACCGTCAGCAATTGCTTGCTGGATGAATACTCTATTTCACAAAGCGATAATCGCAAAGGGTGAATCGTTGCAGGTTGTTCAAAAATCAACATAGTTGCTACTATAATCCAGGTTTTAAACAAAGTATTAAATTTAGTAGTGAAACCCATTTAACGAGTAAACAGGCAAGTGCAAAATTTATGATTAAAATAACCCTACCTTTTTAGGATGAAAATGTTGCCGTATTGGCGGGGTCTTTGGTTCAGTATCCGGAGTTTTTGGCCAGCTATTTCATTAGTATTATAATGCTCCGGACTGTATTTGTTCCGCTACCGATTGTACTTCCTTAAATACTCGGATTAAATTACCCGCCCATATTTTTTCGATTTCGGCCTCGGTATAGCCGCGTTTTACCAATTCTATGGTAATGTTCATAACCTCACTCGCATCAAAAACGCCTTCTATTCCTCCGCCGCCATCAAAATCGCAGCCAATACCTACATGGTCTATGCCTGCTACTTTTACAATGTGGTCTATATGATCGGCTACGTGTTGTACGGTAGCTGGCGGACTTGGATATTTTTCATTAAGTTCTTGAAAAGAGGCACGTAGGGCGGTGCGTTCTTCCTTAGTCATTTCGCCCATCGGTTTCATGTTGTCCCTTAAGGCTGTCATAGCGGAGTCACGTTCGGCATTCGGTGGCGCTTGCCTTAGGTAGTCGGCCAGCATGGTCAATTGGACCACACCACCGTTCTCTGCCATAAGTTTCAACATGGCATCGGTCATATTACGTTCGTGTTCGGTTACGACCCGGGCATTGGAATGGCTCGCAATAATCGGTGCTTTTGATAATTTAACGGCATCATAGAATACGCTGTCGTTTCCGTGCGAGACATCGACCATAATACCCAAACGGTTCATTTCTTTAACAACCTCGGCTCCAAAATCGCTGATACCGTCATGTTCCGTCCCTTTTGAATCGGTTGCGGAATCGGCCAAATCGTTGTTCGTGGAATGTACCAGAGTAATGTAACGTACCCCTCTATTGTAATATTCTTCCACGTTGGAAATATCTTTTCCTATGGGATACCCATTTTCAATACCAATATATATCGCACGTTTACCCTCTTTTTCTAAGGCATAGGCATCATCGGGATCAAGTGCGAGTCCCACAACATCGGCATTTCTTGTGGTAGAGGCGATTACGGAATCTATCATTTGAAGGCAAAGTGCTTTGGCCCTAGTATTGCCATCATCATTACGGATATCCTGTGCCACAAAAGCCGCAAAAAAGATGGCATCCAATCCGCCTTCCTTCATACGCGGATAATCTACCTTTGAGCCTGTTTCCTTAGGGTCATGGCGTTCCGCCATGTCAAACCCAGGTTCTATCATGCGCAAAGGGGTATCCGCATGCGTATCTAAAGTAAGAATGCGGTCATGTATCTCTAAGGCGCGTTTCACCATTTCTTCTTCAGTTTCAGTTTCTGTAGCTGTTGAGGGCGTTGGTTTTTCTTTGCAATTGTAAAGTAAAACCACAGACAAAAGAGATAAGGAGACTATTTTCGATAACTTTTTCATGGTATTAGTTTGTTTTTAAAATAATATTAAACATATGGTAGTTATTATATTCCAGAGCGCTACCTTGAGGAGAACTGACATATTCGAATCGGTGCCGTAACTTTTGTATAGGGCTTAAAGTGATTAATCTGTTAGCGTCACCGTTCTACTCACTTCATTAAAAGGACCGGGAATAAGGTCTCCGTTCGCATCTACCAAGGCCAAATCAATTGTTACTTCTCCCATAGGTAAACCTTTGATGATTTGTGGTGCCCATTCCGTAATCATAAACTCTTGCCCGTTAATGGTGGCCCTTACCTTGTTACCTTCCTCGGAAAGTGTAGTGCTGAGTACAAAAAAGTCCAATAAGAGATTGTCTGTATCCTTCCCTTTATAGGTTCCCTTTGGGCGACTGTAGATTAAGGTAGGTGCCGACATATCCAATCCTACAGTATCCTCTGGGTGTGCACCAACACTAAGTTTTTTTACGACGACCGAGCTGGGATTCTTTACCGACTCATGGTAGGACCGACTCAAGAACGCTACCAAATGATGCACACCTTCGGGCAGTTCTTTCTTAAAATCCGGTTCGTAGTGCGCCGAATACGGTTGATTGTTCAGAATAAAATGAATGTGTTGCCCTTTTCCTGAGTTTGCAAGCATTTCCCCGTTGGGACCTGTAGTTTGCGCTCCTAACTCATAATTTTGAATATCAAAAGAAAAATTGGTTTCGCCTACCCCTTTGATTTCTCCGCTTACGGGTTGTTTCATTTCCAAAGCAGCATCGGAATAGGCAGGAGAACCTTCTAGTTTTTCTAGTGTAATTGTGGATGCCTTTGCCGTTTCCGTCACTTCTTGTTCTTGGGTTTTGGTTTCGGTGGTTTCGTTTTTTTTCTGGTCTTTACAACCAATAATCCCTACTACCAATGCTAGGTAAATTATGCTTTTCAATGTTCTCATTTTTCTAATTTTAAAATTAATATTTGATTTAAGAATGTTATTCATAAGTATTTGTGAAAGACCATACGGATTGATGGCCATAATTGGTAATGACAAAGTCTCCGAATGCCTTCACACTTTCATCCGCTCGGTTCAAGGTGCAATGCAGTTTGTGAATATGGCTTTGCTCTTGTTCCGAATGTAGTATCAGCTTTAAGTCGATATCTCCGCTGCGTACCGTAAGGGTATCACCTTCCTTTTTTAACAAGGGGCAGCCCAAATGGCGCATTTCCTGTGCGATGCGATTATAATCAGCTTGATTACAGGCTAATTCGATGCCAGAAATGCCTTTAAAAAGCTTTTCCGGTGCATAGGTGGTTTTTAGGAATAGTTCTCTGGCATAAGTTTCATGTTCTGAACCATGTAGACTCTTCAGAAACCCTGGATTATAAAATGCGTACCAACTTTGCATATTGGTGTTGGATTCTTTTGTATAAAATGCCTTGAACCAAACCTCTTCTGTTCCTGTTAAAGGTTGTACAACGGTTTTTGAAAAAGCCAAATAAGGAGTGTCTTCCTTTTTAAGTTTGGGCGTTATACTATCATTGAATGATTCTTTACGGTGGCTTAGGCAAAAACCAATACCACTTTTACCTTTGGCTGCTCCGTAGGCATTATCGGGACCTAGAATTTCTACGTAGTGATGATGCCCTCTTAAATAGCTTGTGGTTGTATTTTCAGTTATGGGATGGAAATGCGGCAAACCCTCATCGATTGACGCATAGGTTTCCATCCATTCCGATGCTTTTAAAAAATGGGAGTAAGAAATACTATCTAGCGTTATATACAGATGATTGAACAATATATCAGATGTTTCTTGTTCGAATAGCATATCAATCTTCTGATAATCTATAGCAGGGGTTTGGGGTTCGCCAGTTTTTTGTTTGCATGAAAGCAAGGCTAATTGCAGAATACATACTACATAAAGGATTGTTGTTTTCATTAGTTCATATTATTTCAAGCACATCGCTCAGGATTCAATTCCTATAGTTTTTCCTTTTTTGTTTCTATTGTAAAATACTACTAGCCATATCAGCTGAACCACGTATAAAAACGGTTCTGATATACCAGTATTTGGATGATTAAAAATGGTCCAAATGAAGAGTATTGCGGCGGTTAAGAAAAAAAGTAAGTGAGCGGTTCGAAATTCCGTCTCTAGAATACTATGAAATAATACCGAGAGTAATAGTAATAGATGTGCCGTATTTGATAATATATAAAAAGTTTCAAAACCTTTACCTAACAGAGTAGAGCTATTCGTTATTGGTTCAAAAGAAAAAAAACCAAGTAATATATATGCTATACTATAGAAAACAATAAATAATTCTGGTAATGCTACTAATTTCATACCATATAGGACTATTTTGGTAAACGAACCATAATATAGCAAGCACCCATAGAAAAAGAAAACAAATTTATAAACCCACAGATTAGTATAATTATTCTTAATTAAATTGTTTAGTGAATCATATACCCATGTTGATTCATTTGTCGCCATGAAATAAGTACCCATTAAGAAAACTACAAGTACAATTGCAGCAAGCGTATTGTATTTTATTAAATCGCTATTATTGAATTTTAATACGTTTGGATTTTTCATGGCCGTAATCATTTTTGTTGTATCATACATCGTTTTCAGCATCTACCTTAAAATTAAAACTGTTTCAAAAAAGTAATCTTAGTGATGAATTGGGTATTTTGTTCTATAGGGTCAAAGAGTTCGGTCCTTGTGTCGTTGAAGACCAGATAAATAAAAGACAAAGGCATATACTCCCAGCTAAAGCGCACGTTCCAACGGCCCTGTTGGTCAAAACTGTTGTACTGGTAAAAGGTGGACAATTGCACTCTAGGGTTCACCGCCAAGCGAATGCTGCCGGTGTACAGATCAGTATCCAGGTCTTCTTGAAAAGCGCCAACAGCGTTAATGTTGTTGTGCTCATAATCCGCTGTCAAGGCAATATATGGCACGGGAGCATAGCGGAGACCACCTATTATCGTACTTCTGGTACCGTTGTAAAAATCACCGAAATTATAAGTAATCGACCCCGAAAATTTTTCAGAGCGATCTGTATTGTATCTCAGAAGGTATCGGGTGTAGTTGTATGTACCGGGCTCAATTTCAAGGCCAAGCGGTGCAAAATCAAAATTGATATTTTGCCAGGTTGGGGTAAAAGAGGCCTCTATAAAACTATTGTCCTTGAACCATGTGAAAATGGGAAAGATATAGAGACTTGCTTGTTGAAAATTTCCAAAATTCTCAAAATCATGATAATAATTAACGAAACTTCCAGGGTCCCACCTGCGTATAAAAGGTAATTTTTTAGGGCGAATGATGGCATAACCTCCGGGACTATGGTACATTACATCATTCTGTCTTACAAAACCCATGTCCGGTGCATAATCTTTACTAACAAAATTATTTAAGTAGCCTAGATAATATTTATTCGTAGTGTTGCCGATGAAGAATTGACCGGCAAAGCCCGTGTCGTTCGTTTCGCTATCCGTGGAGGCCGAGAGAAAGTAGTTAATAGACAGTTCACTTTTGGGCCTGATTAATCCGTCTACGGTCAGGGTGGTGTTATTAGTGCTGTTTAAAGCGAGTGCAGAAAGACCGTCATCCCTGCGGTAAGTGAGCATCGCTCCAAAGTTATTTTCCTCGCCATAATTCTTGGTATAACGGGCCACGCCAAAGGAACTTCCGGGACTGCTATCTGTTTCCCGCTGACGAACCACCAAAGCAGCAAGGGTACGGTTTTCGTCCCTGTCGGTATATCTTACACCAGCATCCAAGGGGGCCGGGGCAGCATTAAAACTATTGGAAAGCCCAATGGTACGGCTAAAGTAAGGTCGCACAAAAGAGCTGTTACTTCCTGCCCAAATACCGGAGTTTTCCAAAAAGAATTGTCGCCGTTCCGGGAAAAAGATGTTGAACCGCTCCAAGTTATTCACCGCTTGATCTACATCGGCTTGGGCAAAATCGGTATTGATAGTCACATCTAATACCGTATTCGGGTTAATTGCCCACTTGACGTCGCCACCAATTTTAGGTTGGTTCAATGTACCGGTCAACACATCACCGGTTTTATTCTCGTCGAATTGATACAGTGCATAGGGTTCTATTCTTATGTTCGCTGATGGCGGAGGTACTTCGAGACCCGTTAGTTTTGCGGCATAGGTCATTCGGTTTTCCGAAAAGGACTGTGGTATAGCCGGAAAAACGGTTTTTTCATAATCCCGTCTTGCCAGTCTAAAAAAAGTGATACCCCATTCCGCCGGAATACCGGCTACAGGCTTATCATAACGAATGGATTTAAAGGGAATGGCGAACTCCGCAAAATACCCCACATCTGTTCTTTGGGTGCGAACGCGCCATAATGCGTTCCAATCTTCATCTCTATTGGAATCATTGAAATTCTGAACATCTTGTTGGTTTCCATGGGGCGTTGTTTGAAAAGAAACCGCATACTGCTTGGTATTCTGTGCATCGATTTGAATTCCAAAGACATCATTTTCCTGTCCATTGAAATCCCTACTTAAATCTTGTATGCGAACACCTTTTTTACCTAAGGAATCGGCTGCGAACACTCCGAAATATAGGTTCTTGTCGTCATACAGTATACGAACCGATGTTTTGTTGGTAATGGCACCCCCCTGCACCGGTTCTACCCGAAAGAAATTCGTGATTGGCTGGGGGTTCTTCCAGTCTGTCTCATCTAAAATACCATCTATTTTGATGGTTTCCGTTGCCCTAAAAGCCCTTACCTCCACAGGTGTTTCTGGTGGGGGGAAGTTTTGCGTATCGTTTTCTTGGCTTAGACCTTTTAGGTTTGAAACTAACAGGACAATGAACACCAACGGTATTACTTGATATTGGTTATGCTTCATTTCTTGATCCTTAATTAATTTTAATGCCAATCATCATATCTGGCTTGCAATGGACAAGTAATATTAATAGCGATATGATATAGATATTTCTCATGTTTTAAGCATTTTTCAAATTCCAATTAGTTACTACAAAACCCTTGCAGCAACATTGACTGTAGGTCTATTTCGTAAGTATTTAAAACGCTGTCATCGGAAGAATCGTAGATAAAAGCGCTAACCTGAATAGCCTCTTCGCCAATGTGCGTACCTAAACAAGAGCTCTCTTTGAGACGAATAATCTGCCGTGCCAAATGATTTGCGAGTAGTAATTGTGTTTTCCCTTTTGTACTAAGTGACTCTTTAATCTCAGTTTTTTGATTGGTAGTACTTGGTGCGATTTGACTTTTCTCGGGCGGCCATAAGGGTAACATCGAATTAGGTAAACAACCATTATAGGTCGGGTTATCTATATTGGCTACGAAATGAATTTCAGCTATACCCTTCCTTTTCAGTAACCCAATCAAATCTCTTTGCGTTGCGTTGTCCCAGTTAAAAAATATACCTATGCCCGTATAGAAATAGGAGTCTCCCTTGAACTTTTTTCGAATATAAGGTTCCATAAATCCGCTGGGGCACACCAAGAACAGTCTGTTTTTTTCAATTTCCCGATCCGTGCTCATATTGTTATCATTTTATAGCGGACATAAGGATGAAAAAGATTCACTCCAAATTCGTTATGGTTGAAAGTCTTATTTATAATGATATATGCTACTTTGGCATCTACGCTGTTAGGTGCCGTAAGGAAATAATCACCACTAATAACGGCGTTAATTACTCTTATAACCGTCCTAGTCTTAACTCCTCCTTTTCTGCATTTTAACAAATGTTTCAGCTTTTGTATACGCATAGTTTAAAGTTTGATTAGGATTTTTTTAAATAATGCTATGTTTTTCAGCCGATGAAACATAAAAACGTAAGGCTCCGAACCCAAGAACCGCTAATCCTGAACATAACAGTATCAGTAGCACGTAAGACTGGGATTTTCCGCTAATCGGGGTATAAGTAAATTCGGGTAATTTGCTATAATCACCTGAACTAAAAGCTTGGTTATTGTACAGCATTGGTAAAAAATGGTCGCGCCATTCCTTGGCGAAGGAAATAACCTGATTGCGATAGCCCTCATAGGATTCGCTACCATTATCCGCAAGCTGATTCATAGACCCCTGTATCAGAATAGCAGGAGAAAGCCAGGTAAAACGGTCAAGTAGCTGCTGTTGTTTTTGCAACTGATTTTCATACTCGGATAAAACTGGTTCCAACTTCTTTTTGATCAAATTCTGCGATGCCATATAGCTGTGCCAGAACGAACGCTCCTGTGTAGTATCGTTGACCGCATATTCAGGATGGTCTCGCAGGTAATTGTCCAAGATTTCATCTTGTCGTTCCGTAGCTTCAGCCTTTATTGTCCGCATCTCGTTGATCATTAGTCCGCGGGAGGGTATGGGATATAGGGTACTGCCCAATTGATTGAGT
The DNA here is from genome assembly GCA_964620945.1 of uncultured Maribacter sp. Lineage (GTDB taxonomy): Bacteria > Bacteroidota > Bacteroidia > Flavobacteriales > Flavobacteriaceae > Maribacter. Next base: position 12,043 of record CAZUIE010000012.1, on the reverse strand, counting down.
ATAGAGGGAATCAACAGCACAAAGACCACCCATAAGCCCAATAGGGCGACTGCGTTCTTTGCAGAGCTTTCTGCCCATAGATTGACGGCGAAAGCGAGCGCAAACCAGAAAAATGCATAGGCTAGGCTAACACTCAAAAAAGTAAGGATAGTGCTAAAATTATCTACTACAGGAACTTGGTTTGCTACAAATACCAGTAGTAGCGCAACTATAGTAATTATGGCTACCCAAAAAAATCTGAGCGCTAATTTTTGCAATAGCCATTTATACAACAAAATGGGCTGCGCCGCCAATAGCCTAAGGGAACCGCTTTCCCGTTCCGATGAAAGCACATCATAGGAAAAAGCGATTATCAATAAGGGCAGTAGAAAGATGATTACAAAAGCAACATCAAAACTGCCAAAAAGTAATTGTACCGGACTTGTCATTTCAGAAAAATTTAGGGCAAGGTCGTCGCCCCTAACTGTCGGTTTTACAAAATGTGTGAACATATCGCTCTGTCCCGTGGCCAAAAACGAAAGTTCGGATGGCGGTTTACTCGCCACTCTCGGATGATAATTACCTACCGCCATAGGCGTATTTGGAATGGTCCAAGGACGGGCATTTACTGTCAGGCCTTGTTCCACCGAATCCAATAGTTTCAACATGTTTAGGTCGGATACTTGTATCTCTGCAGTTACCTTTTCAATATCTGCCTTCCTTTTCTGTGTCTTTTGCTGGCCGTTATAGGTGGCAAAACCAAAGAGCAAGATCAGTAAAGCAATAAGTATCTGAATCCACTTGCTGCGAAAAAGTAGTATCGATTCATATTTGAAGTTGTATCGGAACATCATCATATTTTTTTAGTGGTGAAGAACAAAAGGGCAAATGAAAAGAGCGTCCAAAGCCCTAAGGTATTGAGGTTGGAACGGTTGTTCTCTAGTATTTGTCCAAGGGTAGGAGGTTCATACTCGAACTGGGGCAATTTTTGCCAAAAATCGGCACTTGCTTTGTAGCCTCTTTCGCCATACCTGGTGTTTTGGGCCGTGTTGTTGTTCAGAAACGCTTGTGTGGCGATCCGATACTTTTCTGCCGCATCCGAAAAATCCCAGTGCGTGGCATAGTCTGTCTGGGCAATGGCCATACTAAGGAAACGGGTGGGAAGAAACGGCGACAATAAGGCCAAACTGCGATAGGTTCCCGATTGGTTGTCATACTGTTCCTTTAGGTAGTTGTAATGCTTAAAATATACCTCTGCCTCATGTTCTTCCCCTTTTTGTGCCAGATATGCGCTAAAATTAAATGGGAGTTGTTGAAGGCTATCTACCTTATATTCTGTTAAGACTTGTTCTTCCAACAATTTTGCTTCCTTGCTCCACGGGTTGTGTCCGTCAAGACCCGCATCTTTATCCTTTAGTACATTCGCTGCGAATTCTTGCCGTGTAGGGTAGGGGTGTCTTGCCTCGGCAATATTACTAGCAGCTTTGGGAGCGGCCAAACAAGCGATAATCCAAAGGGATAGGGAAATGACCAAGGAGATTCCGGAACGTTTGGCCATATAGGAAACCCAAAGCACCAAGTTGGTGAAAACGGAATAGTAGACCAGAAATACGACTCCCATTGCAGTAAGTGAACTCCATTGGAACACCCCATAATCCGAAAGGTTCGATAGTACCAATCCTGCTAGTATAAGCAGCAATACCGTAATTATTAAAACTGGTAAAAACAAGGCCGTCCATTTGCCCAAAACGATTTTCCAACCTTTTGCTCCTGCGCTTTTCAGCAAGGTATATGTACCCAGTTCCCGTTCTTTGGTAAAGGCATTATTGCCCAATAAGACTATAAGTAAAGGTATAATGAAAAGTAAAATAAAATCGGGCGTTAAATCTCCAAAGCGTGCCAGTCCGGTCTGGTCGGTCGCTGCGCTGAACTCTGCTTCGTTTCGTTTGTGCGCCTCTAAAAAAATGGAGGTACCTACATATTTATCCACTCCCTGATCTACCAAGGATAGAGGATATTTCGGTTTAAAGGCATAGGTGCCATAATGGGCCGCGGAATGTGGGTTTTTTTCACCTTGATTTTCCCAAACGGCACGTTCGCTGACCTTAGCTGCCGCATAATCGGCATTTGTTTGTTGGTATTGTCTGCTACTGATCCAAACGGCGACGCCCAAAAGCAATAGTACTATAAAAATACTGGTGCGCACCCGGCCGTCCCTGAACAATTCCTTTAGTTCCTTATTGATGGTTTTGCGTATCATGCCACGATCGTTTTGTACTCCATCGTTTCTAAATACGCCTTTTCCAATTGGGAGAGGGTAATGTCGGCAGCCACAAATTCTTGTTTCAGTTGCCCATCTTTCATAATACCAATATGGGTGGCGACTTCCTTGGCACGGAAAAGGTCATGGGTGGCCATGAGCGTAGCCACACCTTTTCCTCTCAATTTTTGTAGCAAATGCCCGAACTCGTTACTGGCTTTAGGATCTAGACCAGAGGTTGGCTCATCTAGTAGAAGTACTTTGGCATCTTTTGCGAGTGCAATGGCGATACCCACCTTTTGCCTCATGCCCTTTGAGAAACTAGCGATACGTTTATGGAACGCATCAGATTGGAGCCCTGCCTCTTCCAAAAAGCCCTTTAATTGGTTTTTGTTCAGGTCTTCACCCCCAATTCCAGAAAAATAGTCCAGATTTTCTAAAGCGCTAAGGCTTGGGTACAGCATCAGATTTTCTGGGATATAGGCCAAAAAGCGCTTGGTTTCCAAAGTGTTTTCCTGAACGTTCAATTGGTTGATAAAAGCACTTCCCGATGTAGGTTCAATAAAACCTAATAAAAGGTTGATCGTAGTGGTCTTTCCCGCACCGTTTGCACCCAAAAGGCAATAGATTTCACCTTCTTTTACAGATAGTTCTAGTTGGTCCAAAGCGGTAAAGTCGCCGTACTTTTTTGTGAGATTGTTTGTAATGATCATATCGTTTCTTGTTTTAATGTGAGTTAGCAAGGCCTGAGGGAATAGGCCAATAATCCTGTTTGGGCCACTTTCCGGCGTGCCAAGTAATTAGTTCGTTATCGGTGAGTAAACAACTTTCCAATTGCGTTGTAATAGATTCTTTATCAATATATTGACCGATAAAAACGAGTTCGATTTTTCGGTCGCCGAAAGGGGTCGCCCATTCCGATTCTATTAATTGTTGATTATTAACAAATGCGGCATAGTTAATCCGTTCCGTGAAGGGCATGGATGCCCACCACACGCCAGCAGGATCGGTTTTTAGCGATCCACCTGCTGAACTCCATATCAATGCCTCGTCCGATCTTGTAGCAATCCAGAAAAGGCCTTTACTGCGTATAATTGAAGTTGGAAATTGTTCTGTGGCAAACTTCAAAAAGCGGTCTTGGTGAAAAGGTTTTTTACTGCGGAAGACGAACGAACCGATTCCGTATTCTTCCGTTTCGGGAACGTGGTCATTTTCCAGTTCCCGAATCCAGCCCGCAGAGGTTTCTGCCTCCTCAAAATCGAAGAGGCCGGTATTCAATAGTTCCTTTATTGGGACTTCCGAATTTTTGGAAGGCAGAATTGTTGCTCCGGGGTTCAGTTTGTGTAAAATATCATAGAGGTTGCGTAGTTCTTCCTCTGTTACCAAATCAACCTTATTCAATAAGATTACATTGGCAAACTCTACTTGGTCTGTCAAGAGGTTCACGATAGTTCGGTCATCACCTTCGATATCAGTCAAATTACGAGAGGTTAAGTAATCGGGACTAGAAAAATCCTTTAGAAAATTAAAGGCATCGACCACGGTTACCATACTATCAACATAGCTGAAACGGCTAAGGTCAATGCTACCATCCTCACTTTCAAAACTAAAGGTCTGTGCTACGGGAATGGGTTCCGAAATACCGGTGCTTTCAATCAGTAGGTAATCGAACCGATTTTCTTTGGCCAATTTTTCTACTTCTACCATGAGATCTTCCCGGAGTGTGCAGCAGATACAACCGTTTGACATTTCTACCAAACGCTCCTCGGTCCTAGAAAGGGTATTTTCGTTTTTTACTAGTTGGACGTCAATATTCACCTCGCTCATATCGTTGACGATTACAGCGACTTTTAGGCCCTCTTTATTGTGTAGTATATGATTGAGCAGCGTGGTCTTACCGGCGCCCAAAAAACCGCTCAAAACGGTTACTGGTAATTTCTTCATTATGAATTATTAAAATGTGAGAGAAGGGTTTATGGAAAAGATGTAGATTTCCCCGTTAATTTTAGTAGAATAAAGACGGACTACTAAAGACAAATCCATACTACTATTTAATGTTATGTGCGACGAACACATTATTAATAGTATGAGAATTTTGAACTTTTAAAATATGGTATATCTAAAATTCTAAGCCGTAGTTATCCTACCAAGAGCTGTGGTGGAGGCTTATTGTATAAAAAGGTGGGTGAAACGATTTTTGCAAGTGGACTGTTGTATGAACGGAACACGATAGCGGTACTAGGGACGAAACTAACGTTTAAGACAACTGGTGTAGCGTCCACTAAATATGCATCAAACTGATGCGAATTTGTAGCAATATCACATTGTTCGCAAGAGACTGGAACGTTGTCGTCCGCAATATGGTCGAAAGCATGCAAGTCTGCAAACCTTGGTAAAAGAAAGGCAACTAAAAATAGTAAGGCGGTAAAATTTTTACGTATTGGCCGTTGCATGATTAATTTTTTTCCAGACAAGTTAAAACTAATCATTTTATGTTGATTGAAAACGTGCTATATCATAATTTTTCAGAAACCTATTCTAATTAAAGGATTAAAACAGACCTGTTCAGTGCAAATATTTTTGCTTTATTCTTTTTAAGGACTCGTGCTATCGCTTAGAATTAAATACCTTTGAAAAAATAAATTATAAATAATAAACCTATGAAATACGTACTTATTTGCGCTGTTATGTTATCAGTTATTTCCTGTAAACAAAACCCAGCTGAAACTGCTGAGCATAAAGAAATGGTCGCAACTCACGCTGCTATGGAAATGGCTCATGAAAAAATGACCGAAGAACATGATGCAATGAAAGATAACCACGAAGAAATGATAGCTGCTCACGCTGCCATTGAAAATGATTCATTACACCTTGCGATAGAAAAACAGCATAGTGTCTTACTTGCAAAACACCAAGAGCTTATTGATTCACATACTGCCCTTTTGGACAAACATTCTGAACTAGAAACTAAACATGCTGCTGGTGAGGTTACCCTTGATGAAATGAAAAAAGAACATATGGCGATGACCTCTGAGCATGAAAACATGGAAAAAGAACATCAAACCTTACTATCCGAACATGAAAGAATAGCAGAAGAAGATAAGAAGATGATGATGGAGGATGCTGAGAAAGCTATGTAATAGTTGGTGCCGCTATTGCAAATAATTATAAAGAGTCGATGCATGTCGGCTCTTTTTTTTTCAGATTAGTAACAATATAGCTTCAACTAGCTATTTTGCTAAAGTTCGTTCAAGCCAATAGTTTCGTACTCACTTAATAGTTTTTCAAGTATATCCAGAATATCGTGCGGCATTGAAAGCGAACCACAAATGATTAGAAAGCCCACTTTTTATAGAAATTATTTTAAACAGACAACCCTTCTAACTAAAAAACTAATGATTCCGCATGGCTGTCCTGCAGGACACTTTAGTATACTTGAAAAACAAGCCAATTACATTTCAGCTAACTCATTTTTAAAAGTAGAGTGGTTAATGACATAATTAAGAAATTATTGTAAATACTTTTAAAAAAAACACTCAAAAGATTTAGATATTGAACAGCTAAACATCTTTAAAAAAATAATGTTCCTAGGCAAAGCTCTGGAGTATTGGATTAAAAACAGTTCAATTAACATCAAAATGTATTAATAGTTTGTTAAAATCAAAAACTATGCACAAACTATGCACATTGGAGTAATTTGAAGTAAATCATTTTTTGTT
>CAZUIE010000012.1:0-5985 GCA_964620945.1 uncultured Maribacter sp. | reverse complement strand
AAACTATGCACAAACTATGCACATTGGAGTAATTTGAAGTAAATCATTTTTTGTTAAAAAAGAAAAACCCCTAGTATTTACTAGAGGTTTCGGAGGTGATGGCACTAGGATTCGAACCTAGGACCGCCTGCTTAGAAGGCAGGTGCTCTATCCAGCTGAGCTATGCCACCTTTTATAAATGTGGGTGCAAATGTATTAAAAATTATATCCTTGTAAAACGAAAACAGTTCAAAAAACAGGATTAAATAGGAGGGGGGTTACACTTGGTATATGGATTCTGTTTTTTTAAAAGTCATTTGAGATGTATTTCCCTGTAAACTAGTTGAATAGGATAATTAAGATTTAAGGTGTAGAAGAACGATTACTTTCATACCTATCGTAGTTTTCCCAAATTTCATCTAAAACTTTTAGAAAAATATCAAATTCAGCTTCACTAATGTTTTCTATACTCATGGCACGAATTTCCTTAATCAGAGGCATCACCCGCTGCATTAACTCTTGACCTTGGGGCGTCATGCTCAGTTTATAACGTTTTTGGTCATCCCTGAAACGAGATTTTTTTAGGAGTCCTTTCTTGCACAAGCCACTGATTACCCTAGAGGTAGTAGCTCTATTTCTAAAGTTTGTATTACTTATTTCAGATTGGGAAGCTTCGACACCTAATAAATGTACGCGCCTAAGAATTACCCATTGTTCTATGGTAAGATCGATGCTATTTTCGGCAAAAGCAGCTATAAAGGTCGCTTGTACTTTTTTTAAAGTGCGGTCCAGATATACACCAAAACCTTCAGTTCTATCCATAAATTATCGTGCTACAGCTCAAAAATAAGGAGAAAAAACAAAATATTGTTGTTGATGCAACAATATTGAAAATATATAGTAACTTTGGAAGGGATAATTTAGTTCAATCAATGATAGATAAACAGGATACATATACACCCCATTTTAAAAGTTATATCCTAGAGGATAGCACCTACAAGGGTGGCGGGAAGAAGATTAAGATGCCAGAAGGTGTTACCGTCCATAAATTATCCTCTAACGAAAATCCTTTAGGTTTTTCCGATAGCGCAAAGGAGGCAATTATTAAGGCCACTAACGAATTAAACTTATATCCTGATAATACGGATATTAGATTACGGCAGGCACTGGTTAAGGATTTTAACAATGAACTTTCTACTGAACATTTTGTAACGGCGAATAGTGGGTCGGAAATCATAGATATTATTTCAAAAGTATTTTTGTCCGAGGGCGATGAAATTATAGTTTCCCAACCTTGTTTTTTGCCCTATACAGCATTTACCAGATGGATGGGAGCCAAGGCGATTAACGTTCCCTTGACACCTGATTACGACTATGATTTGGATGGTATTGTGAGTGCTATTACATCAAAAACTAGATTGATATTTTTAGCATCACCCAATAATCCCTCCGGAAATTATATTCCGCATGATACTTTAAAGGATTTTCTAGACAAATTGCCACCCCATGTAATCGTAATCTATGATGAGGTGTACCGGCATTTTGCAGAGGCTGAAGATTATACTTCAGCTTTGCCGTTCATTAAAGAGGGCTACAAAATGATTGCCATAAACAGTTTTTCTAAAACCTATGGATTGGCGGGTCTCAGGGTTGGTTATTGCTACGCCCCTTTGGAATTAAGCAACTATATTAGGAAGGTCTGCAAGCCTTTTTTATTGTCTTCGCTCGCTTTAGAAGGTGCTATTGCGGCTTTGGAGGATTTAGATTTTGTGGAACGTACCGTTGACTTGGTAAAAAAAGAGCGCAATTACGTATTGAATGGCTTGCAGGAATTAGGTATTAAACATTGGCCTACCCAAGGTAATTTTGTTTTGATAGATCCTCCTGTAGAAGAGTTGAAATTTACTTCCTTATTAGAGCAGCAAGGTATTATGGTTCGTCCAGTAGGTGTCTTCGGCGCTCCAGGAAAGGTTCGTATTTCTTTTGGGGTTCACGAGGCGAATATGGCCATGCTTGCTGCTATTAAAACCGTGTTAAATCATTAAAAATTAAGGTATTATTATATAATTTTAAATAACATGTTGCTTATGCAACACTAAATAAATAAGATGGATACTACGACATTACCAAAACTTCATGAAAACGCTCAAGATTTTATGCCTATTAAGGGTACGGATTATTTAGAGCTGTATGTTAGTAATTCTAAACAAGCGGCTCATTTTTATAAGACAGCTTTTGGATTTCAGTCATTAGCTTATTCTGGCCTAGAAACCGGACTTAAGGATAGAGAAAGCTACGTGGTAGTTCAGGACAAGATTCGTTTGGTATTAACCTCCCCTTTAAAGAGCGGTACGGAAATAGGAAAACATATAGATGATCATGGAGATGGTGTAAAAGTAGTTGCCCTGTGGGTAGATGATGCTACGTATGCCTACAATACGGCGATGGAAAAAGGAGCAACATCCTACATGGAGCCAAAGACAGAAGAGGACAAAGATGGTACCGTGGTCCGTTCAGGAATATACACTTACGGAGAAACCGTGCATATTTTTGTAGAACGAAACAACTACAACGGAACCTTTTTGCCTGGCTATAGAAAGTGGGAAACGCCAGATTATAATCCCTCATCTACAGGGTTAAAATTTGTAGATCATATGGTAGGTAACGTAGGTTGGAATAGAATGAACAAATGGGTAGATTTCTATGCCAATGTTTTGGGTTTCACACAGATTTTGTCATTTGACGACAAGGATATTTCTACGGATTTTACAGCGTTGATGAGCAAGGTGATGAGCAACGGGAACGGAAGGATCAAATTTCCGATAAACGAGCCTGCGGAAGGAAAGAAAAAATCACAAGTAGAGGAATACCTCGATTTTTACGAAGGTGAAGGTATTCAGCATATCGCTGTTGCTACCGATGATATCATAAAGACGGTTAGGGAATTAAAAAGTAGGGGGATAGAATTTTTAAAAGTTCCCGACACCTATTATGACGTAGTGCTAGATCGTGTAGGTAAAATTGATGAAGATATTGCACCCTTGAAAGAATTGGGTATTTTGGTTGATCGCGATGATGAAGGTTACTTATTACAGATTTTTACCCGACCTGTAGAGCCAAGACCCACCATGTTCTTTGAGATTATACAGAGAAAGGGCGCGCAATCGTTTGGAAAAGGTAACTTTAAAGCACTCTTTGAGGCCATTGAGCGAGAACAAGAGCTCAGAGGCACATTACATTAATTAGTAAATAGTTAGGAGTTCAGAGCCATGATTTTTAAATTCTGAACTCTTAACTGTAAACTTATAACTTAAAAATATGCCCATATACCACAACTTAGGAAAGTTCCCGCAAAAGCGGCACACACAATTTACAAAACCAGACGGTAGTTTGTACTATGAGCAGCTTTTTGGTACTATTGGTTTTGACGGCATGTCTTCTTTATTGTACCATGCACACCGACCCACACAGGTAAAGGAAATAGGCGAGGCCATAGATATGACGCCTAAAATTGCCGTAGCCAAGAACATTGCCTCGCGCAAGCTTGTTGGTTTCGATGTCGCCCCAAAAGATGATTTTCTGGATGCTCGGGAACCTATGATGGTAAATAGCGATGTGCTTATCGGTCTTGCGGCTCCAAGAAAATCCATGACGGATTATTTTTATAAAAATGCAGATGCGGATGAGATGCTCTTTATCCATAAAGGAACAGGAATCCTAAAAACATTTTTAGGAAATATTCCCTTTGAGTATGGTGATTACTTGATTATTCCACGGGGGATGATTTATCAGATACAATTTGATACGGAGGATAACCGTATTCTGTATTCAGAGTCTGCACACCCCATCTACACACCAAAACGGTATCGGAATTATTTCGGACAATTGTTGGAGCATTCTCCTTTTTGCGAGCGCGATTATAAGTTGCCACAAGATTTGCAGACACACGACGAGAAAGGGGAGTTTGTAATGAAAATAAAGAAACAGGGCCTATTACACCATTTGGTTTATGCGACTCATCCTTTTGATGTTGTAGGCTGGGACGGATACAATTATCCCTATGGATTTTCAATCCATAATTTTGAACCCATTACGGGGCGTGTACACCAACCGCCACCAGTACATCAGACGTTTGAAACAAGTGCTTTCGTTATTTGTTCGTTCTGTCCAAGGTTGTATGATTATCATCCAAAATCAATTCCTGCGCCCTACAACCATTCCAATATAGATTCCGATGAGATGCTGTATTACGTGGACGGCGATTTTATGAGTAGAACGGGTATTGGTCCAGGCTATATTTCGTTACACCCGGCAGGTATTCCCCATGGTCCCCATCCTGGAACATATGAGGCAAGTATTGGGAAAACAAAGACCGAAGAGTTAGCGGTAATGATAGATACTTTTAAACCACTTCAACTTACAGAAAATGCCATGAAGATTGATGACGGAAAGTATTTTAAGTCGTGGTTGGATAAAGAATAAAGCAGTATCGGTTGGAGTGACCACGAGGATTCGGGGCCGAAAGAGGTTTTGTGCCGAGAACCCTATTAGTAGGTTTCCTTTTCGATACCTCTTTTTCACCCGAAATGGGTCAAAAAAGCCATTAGTAATGACAACTTTTTGAACCAACGGATAACTTTGGAAAGTTAAAAATGATAACTTAGAAAGTGTGTTTACGTCCCTTTGAAGCTAGATTATATAGTAATTTATCATACTTCATAACAACAAAATAGAAATCAACAAATGAAAAAACTTACATCTTGGCTGGACATACCGGCCGATTCGGATTTTAGTATATACAACCTTCCTTTTGGTATCTTTTCAAAGAAAAAGAAGGGGAAAACAAGGGCGGGCATCGCCATAGGTAATCAGATAGTGGATTTGGCCGCCTTGGCCCAAGCGGAATTGATAGACGTTTCCCCCTTTGTCTTTAGACAATCGACCTTGAACGATTTCATCGCCTTAGGAAAGGAAGTAACGAACAAAGTGCGCTTGGATGTGCAGAAGCTGCTAGTCGATAAAAACTCGCCCTTAAAGGAAAAACCTGAAATTTTGGTCTCGCAGGCCGATGTTCAAATGCACCTTCCCATTCATATTGGCGATTATACCGATTTCTATTCCAGTATAGAACATGCTACCAATGTTGGTAAAATGTTCCGTGACCCTGAGAATGCCCTGTTGCCTAATTGGAAGCATATTCCTGTAGGTTACCATGGAAGGGCATCTTCTATTGTTGTGAGCGGCACACCTATTAAAAGGCCTAAGGGACAAGTAATGCCTAAGGGTGCCACCGAACCGGTCTTTAAACCTTCCGCGAGGTTGGATTTTGAACTAGAAATGGGCTTTATTACTGGAAAAAACACCCAATTGGGAGACCGTATAGCAACCGCCGATGCGGGCGATTATATTTTTGGCTTGGTCTTGTTCAACGACTGGTCTGCTCGCGATATTCAAAAATGGGAATACGTGCCTTTGGGCCCATTCTTAGGGAAGAGTTTCGGTTCTTCCATGTCACCATGGATTGTTACGCTAGAGGCCTTGGCACCTTTTAAAGTTGCCGGGCCAAAACAAGACCCCAAAGTACTGCCATATCTGAAATATACGGGAAAAAGTAACTATGATATTCAGTTAGAGGTCGGTTTGCATCCAGAGCAATCCGAAGAGAGTATTGTGAGTACTTCCAATTTAAAGTATATGTATTGGAACATGCAACAGCAGTTGGCGCATCATACCGTCAATGGGTGCAATATAAATGTGGGTGATGTTATGGCGTCCGGGACAATATCAGGTAGGGATGAAAGCTCCTATGGATCTATGCTAGAAATTTCTTGGGGCGGAACAAAGCCGGTTACTTTAAAAGACGGCAGTACTCGTACCTTTATAGAGGATAACGACACCGTAATCATGCGGGGATTTGCCGAAAAAGATGGAATTAAAGTCGGTTTTGGTGAAGTAAGCGGTAAAATTTTACCTAGTGATTAATCGAGATTACATAGATGAACAAAA
>CAZUIE010000011.1:40551-42981 GCA_964620945.1 uncultured Maribacter sp. | reverse complement strand
TTATTATTATGAACCCATTGCCCATTGTAAGAACCGATTCCCTTTTTGGAAAAACCCAGACCACACTATTTTCCAATGGTAGAGGCGGAAACATCACCACTTCCCTAACAAAATCATATGCATCAGGGCTCTATATAAAAGGGCAAGGGTCGTTTAAAAAAATAGGGGATTTGGAAGCACCGGATTACTTACTCTCCAATACGGGAATACAAGAAAGAGGAGTTGCATTTTCTGCTGGTAAACGAGATTTTATTCAAGGTTGGGAAGCCTATTATTCATTTTTCGATTCAGATATAGGAATTCTAAGGGCTTCGCATATTGGCAATGTAGACGATTTAATACAGTCCATAAACAGCCAGCAACCCAACATTATAAACGAGTTTAGTTATGAAATAGACCGGCCCAATCAAGAAGTGACGCATCACTTGGGAAAACTAAATTATTATAGAAGGTTTGAAGGTTTAGGGAAATGGAATTTTCAATATGATTTTCAAAAAAATCGTCGTCTAGAATATGATGTTCGGGTAGGTTCCGATGCCAATAAAGCCTCTTTGGATTTAAGCCTTACGACTCATTCGGTCTCAACCGATTTTCGATTTGATTCAAAAGATGGATTACAGGTTAAGACTGGTCTACTTGGTCGGTATCAAATCAATTTTGCAAATCCGGATACAGGTGTTAGAAGATTAATTCCCGATTACGATAAATATGATTTAGGGGCTTTTACAATAGCCGAATACAGATTAAAGAACAACTTGCTTTTAGATGCCGGTATTCGCTATGACTTTTCTAGAATTGATGCCAAGAAGTTTTATAGAGAATCGCGTTGGGAAGAACGTGGCTACGAAGAAGATTTTGCAGCTATTGTAATCGAAGATTTGGGTACCCAATTACTGACCAATCCTATTTTTGACTTTCATAACATTTCAGCGACGGCAGGTCTTGAATATGATTTTGGAAAGGAAACCAAATTCCGGTTTAATTATTCCTTGGCACAACGCGCGCCCAATCCCTCAGAACTTTTTAGTGAAGGGCTACACCATTCCGCTGCCAGGATAGAGCTTGGAGATTTAAGGCTACAGAGCGAAACTGCTAACAAACTTTCCCTGTCTTTTGAAAAAAACAGTTCCAAATGGGGATATTCGTTAGCTCCGTACCTAAATGCCATAAACAACTTTATGATTTTGGAGCCCACTAGGGTCGAATTTACCATTAGGGGCGCCTTTCCTGTATGGGCGTATAGGCAAACTAACGCACAACTTTTAGGTGTAGATGCATCTGCATATTACAACTGGACGCCAACAATAAGAACTGATCATAAGTTCTCTTTGGTAAATGGTACGGATACAAGTACGGATATACCTTTAATCAATATGCCACCGGCAAATCTCATTAACAGTATTTCCTATCGGAATCCAAAATTAAAAAATCTGGTTTTAGGATTGGAAAGTATGTATGTTTTTGAACAACAACGATTTCCTGAAAATATATTTGTGTTTTCTCCAGAGCAACAACAAGAGGTAGAACTTGCTATAAACACGCCACCAGCAGCCTATCATCTATTGGCCTTCGATGCAGAAACCTCCTATTCCTTGCAAAACCCAAATGACCTAAAAATTGGACTTCGCGTTACCAACCTTTTAAACACCACTTATCGCGATTACCTCAACCGCCTACGTTATTTCGTAGACGATTTAGGTAGAAATATAAGCTTACGTATTATCTATAATTATTAATTAATAAATCCTTAAACATGAAAACAAGAAACATTTTTAAAAAAAGTGCGACAACCAGAAATTTTTTAGCCCTATTAACCGTAGGATTACTAACCCTATCTTGTTCCGACGATGACGATAACCCTATTGCCGTAGACGAGGAAGAGGTAATCACAACGATGACCATAACCCTAACCGAAGGTAATAACACAGTAACCCTAGAAACTAGGGATTTAGACGGCGATGGACCGGACGAACCTGTTATAACGGTAGGAAACCTAACGGCAAATACTACCTATACAGGGGCTATTGTACTGTTGAACGAAACCGAAACGCCTGCGGAAAACATTACCTTAGAAGTAGCCGAAGAAGATGATGAACATCAATTCTTCTTTGATGCCAGTGGGGCCATAACCAGCGTTACCTACAACGATGAAGACGGTGACGGAAATCCAGTAGGGCTTAGTTTTACATTGATTACCGGAGATGTGGGTACCGGAGCGCTTAGGGTTACCTTAAGACATGTGCCGAAAAAACCTAATGATGGAACTTTGGCAGATGCTGGGGGAGAAACGGATATTGCCCAGAGTTTTGCGATAACTGTAGAATAGTATTTTTTAAATGTCCTTCGGCTTTGTTCTACCAAGGCCGAAGGTTATTTGTTTCCAAAATCCTTTTGGTATTTCTTCATCGCCTTTAAACCCCAAAGGAACGG
>CAZUIE010000011.1:31378-40451 GCA_964620945.1 uncultured Maribacter sp. | reverse complement strand
TGTTTCCAAAATCCTTTTGGTATTTCTTCATCGCCTTTAAACCCCAAAGGAACGGAACCACTGTCTTCTGGTATATAATCTGTTTTAAAGATATAGTCCCAAAGACTAAGACTGATTCCAAAGTTGACACCAAATTTTCCTTCCGGTAATTCATAAGCGTGATGATATAAATGCATTACGGGATTGTTCAGTATATATTTCAATGGACCCCATGAGATTTTTATATTGGAATGGTTGAAGTGCCCTATTGTAATGGCTATAAAGTGCACGATATAAGCCTGTTCTGGTTCAAAACCTCCCAAAAGCATTACCGCAACCGTTTTCAAAGGTTTATAGAAAATATTTTCCATCCAGTGATAGCGCAAATGCGCTGCAAACCCCATCTCCTTAACACTATGATGAATCTTATGAAATTGCCAAAGAAAGGGATATCTATGTAATAAAATATGCGTAAACCATTGTACAAAATCTAATAAGAGAAAGAAAATTACCAACTGACCCCATGGCGGTAACGCAGATAAAGGAATAAGTGATAGGGAGTCCAGTTGTATACCAATGCTATTAAATGCGAGTTCTAAGACACCATAGACACCGCTAATTACAATACTGAATACAAAAAAATTAAAGAACATATAAACTGCATCCAACCAAAAATCAGTCCGGAAGATGGACTGGTCCTTTCGCCAAGGAAATAAAATTTCGAGTCCCCAGACCAATAATGAGATTACAATTAACCCCCAAAAGTAGTTGGTATACCAAGGCACATCGAACATGATGGATTTCCATGTCCAACGCAGACTACCATCGATCGCCGCGACAAATACTTCCCAAAGTGAATTCATAGATTTTTAATTTTCAGTGAACAAATTAGTGGCACAATTCGCTTAGTTTTATTCTACAACCCATATCGTTTATACGATATTCAATTGCGTATTAAATTTGTAATTTACAATATTTCGGTTGATTCAATTGGTTATCCAATTTGTAGACAATAGATACAAAACCTTACACCTGAATAGGTTCTTTATTTTTACCTTTTTTGATTACGTAGGTGTATACCCACATGATAGTAAAAGAGGGAACTATATCCAGGCCGGGAATAATTTCTTCAACAAAGGCAACAATACCGGCCGCTTGTCCAATTTTACCCTTGTACATACGTGTCATTAGCCAACCCGCCAATGGTGCCCATAGCACATCTGAAAAATCACCAATAAAAGGAAGCGCAATGGACAGCATCCCTATACCATCAAAAAGAAGTCCTAAAAGTAAATGCTTGTATTTTTTGTCCATACTATTTGACATCTTCGTTACGTTAAAAGTTGTATTTTTTAGATTACAACAAAGATGCCAAAAAATACTTAAACGTAGTTTTACAACCTATAATAAATACCGCCTAGTAAGCCTCCATTACGAAAGGTGGGAACTAATTAGTTTTAAAAATTCGTTCCTTGTTTCTTGCTTTTCAAATTGCCCTCTAAATCCAGAGGTAGTCGTTACAGAGTTTTGTTTTTGTACGCCTCGCATCATCATGCACATGTGAGACGCTTCAATTACGACAGCAACACCCCTAGGTTTTAGGGTATCATTGATACACTCAAGTATATCGTGTGTTAATCGTTCTTGAACTTGTAACCTTCGGGCAAAAACATCAACTACACGGGGTATCTTGCTCAAACCAACAATATGACCATTTGGAATGTATGCAATATGTGCTTTCCCAAAAAAAGGCAACATGTGATGCTCGCAGAGTGAATAAAGCTCTATATCCTTTATGATGACCATATCATCGTAATCCTCTTTGAACATGGCTCCTTTTAATATCTCAACCGGATCTTGCTTGTACCCCTGGGTTAAAAACAACATTGCTTTTGCAGCCCTTTCCGGGGTTTTTGCCAAACCTTCACGTGAGACATCCTCACCTATTTCATTTATAATGGAAGAGTAGCGGCCTTTTACTTCATCGGTAATCTCTAGATTATACTCTTCTAAGTTTCTATATGGAGACATATATTTTTGTTTATTCTATTTAATAATTGTTTAAACAAATTTAAATCATAATTATAGAAAAATACCACATTTGTCTCAAAATAAGATGTTAAAATACCTAAGGACTTGCCAAAAAGGTAGTTCTGAGCTCACTACCACCCTACCCTTTATTCACTTTTGTTGCAGAACTGTATTCGGAGATAAAATTTTGTGTTCCTAAAAACAACCAATTGTTAGTTTTTCACAAATTTTAATGGACTTAAAGGTGCTAAAGCAACAATATTTTTTAATCAGCATATACAGTTATCAACAGGACGTTCACTGTAATATTTTGCTATGTCATACCCATTGTCTAATTTCACTTCTTAGATTGCAAATAATGATAAAGGCTGTTAACATTCATAAATATTACGGGGAATTAGAGGTGCTCAAAGGTGTAGACTTGCATATTAAAAAAGGGGAGATTGTTTCTATAGTGGGCGCATCGGGTGCCGGCAAAACAACGTTACTTCAAATTTTAGGTACTTTAGATAGCCTTTCCAATAAGCAAGAAGGAAAACTTTTGGTCAACGGAACCGAAACAACTAGTCTAAACGACAAGGAACTCGCTAAGTTTAGGAACGAACATATTGGTTTTATTTTTCAGTTTCATCAATTGTTACCAGAGTTTACTGCCTTGGAAAATGTGTGTTTACCTGCATTTATAAAGAAAACCAGTAAATCCGATGCTGAAAAACGTGCTACCGAACTTTTGGATTTTTTGGGACTTTCCCATAGACATCACCACAAACCTGCTGAACTCTCTGGCGGTGAGCAACAGCGCGTTGCCGTTGCAAGGGCATTGGTTAACAATCCTGCTATTATTTTTGCAGATGAACCCAGTGGAAACTTAGATTCTGAAAGTGCCGATAAGCTCCACCAGTTATTCTTTGAGCTGCGTGAAAAATTTGGGCAAACCTTCGTTATCGTAACCCATAATAAAAAGCTCGCCGAAATGGCTGACAGAAAACTCACCATGGTAGACGGTAAAATAGTGGATAAAGTAACGGTATCAGCTTAATTGATTTCCTGAATATGTTAAACCAGGTATGGGAATTTATAAGGTATCCGGTAAACCGGAAACTTGCACTAGAAAAACAGCAGCGCTATACCTTGTTCTTTCGAATACTTGTCCTTACGGTCTTTTTTAGTGTTATTTTTGGCCTAATCATAGGTTGGATTTCCCACGTATTTAATTTAGATTTTGGAAATCATGCAGTGGACCAACTCTTAGATAACTACCCTCCAGCAGTACTATTTCTTTTGGCCGTTGTAGCAGCTCCGCTTATAGAAGAACTTCTTTTTAGGGCACCCTTAACGGCATTTAAAAATCCCATCGGTTTTAAGTACGCTTTTTATATCTCGGTTATCCTATTTGGTGGATTACACCTCTCTAATTTTGAGTCGTTGAACGGGCAGTTTTGGGCTATTCCCCTATTGGTTTCCCCACAGCTCTTAGCGGGGGTATTTTTGGGTTTTACACGTATCAAGCTTGGACTCTTTTGGAGTATCTTACTGCACGCGGCACATAATTTTCTCCTAGTGGGACCAGTACTTCTATATGTATTGCTAGATATACCTGTGAAATGAAAAAAAGTGAACTCAAAGCGTTTTTAGATGCTAAAGTGCTACAATACAACCATCCCAGTTTTCTGGAAAGCGACCCTATACAAATACCCCATCAATTCCAAAAAAAAGAAGATGTAGAGATTAGTGCTTTTTTAACCGCAACTATTGCTTGGGGAAATCGTAAAAGCATTATCAACAATGCCCAACGTTTAATGGAAGCTATGGATCAAAGTCCCTATGATTTTGTGCTGAACCATACCGATTCAGATTTAGAGAAGTTAATCAGTTTTGTACACCGTACTTTCAATGGAATGGACGCTCAATATTTTATTAAAAGCATGCGTAATTTATATACTGCCCATGAAGGCTTAGAATCGATTTTTACAAAGTACCAGGACAAAGACAGTTTACAGCCTACGATTTCCAAGTTTAAGCAGCTGTTTTTTGAACTTCCGCACCAATCAAGAACTACAAAGCATGTCTCAGACCCCCTAAAGGGTTCGGCAGCTAAACGTATCAATATGTTTTTACGATGGATGATACGCGACGCGAGCACTCATGTAGATTTTGGACTTTGGAATGGAATTTCACCCTCTAAACTTTCCTGTCCACTAGACGTACATTCTGGTAATGTAGCACGTAAACTGAAGCTCTTAAAACGTAAGCAAAACGATGGAAAGGCCGTTGCCGAACTAGATGCAAGCTTACGTAAACTAGACCCCAATGATCCTGTTAAATATGATTTTGCACTTTTTGGTTTAGGGGTTTTTGAGAAATTTTAAGAAACAATACCCATATTTCCTAGGTCCAAAAGCTGTTTTTTACCGTTTTCGGCTATCGATTTATAAATAGCTTCTACAATAATCATGTCCCGCTTCCCCATTTCTCCAGGAGCTATATTCTTAGTTTCCATCAAAATGTGTTTGGCAAAATCATCCATCTGTAAAGCTTGCTGCCTTTTGTGTGGAAATTTGATTTCCGTCCCCTCTGATGTTCTACCTCGTATTGGACCATAACTATGGGCAGGGTCTAGCTCAAACCATCCGCTGCTACAATGTACTTTTAATCGGTTACCATTGGCGTTGTGGGAGGTCATCATATGACCAACTGCTCCTGTTTCAAATTCAAATTGTGCCGTAATGGTTTCATCGGTATCCTTGAAATAATCCGGTCGTGTACTGAATTCCTGGGCAGTTACGGATATGGGATTTTTTCCTGTACCGTAAATGGATGTTTGTATGGAGTATACGCCCATATTCATCAAAGCTCCTCCTCCGGATAAGGACTTATTTAAGCGCCATTGGTCTGGGTTTCCATTAGAAATATAAGCAGCATCGGATGAGACAAAATTCACTTCACCAAATGTTTTTTCTCGAACATATTGTTTCACTTCATTTGTATATGGATCTGACTGCATTCGATACCCCACACTTAATTTTACGTTATTCTGCTCGCAGGCCGTAATGATTGCATCGCACTCCTCTACGTTTATAGCCATTGGTTTTTCACAGATCACGTGCTTTCCAGCTTTTGCGGCCCGTATACAAAATTCGGCGTGCATGCTATTGGGTAATACTACATATACAATATCCACCTTAGCGTTATTAACGATTGTATCAAAGTTCTCATAATCGTAGATACAATCGTTCGCCAAACCATATTTATCTTTCCAAATCTTTTCCTTTTCCTTAGTTCCGGTAACCACGGCAGACAGATAGCAATGTACAGTTTCCTGCAAGGCTGGCGCTAGCTGGTACGTACTATAACTTCCTAGGCCTACAAGCGCTATCCCCAATTTTTTAGCATAAGGCCTCTCAGAGGCTAACGAAGAATATATGGGACCAACCAAACCTGCTGTCACTAAGCCTTTTCCTAAGGTTTTTGTAAAACTTCTTCTTGTTACAATTTTCATTTTTATATGGGTATATGAGATGTTCTAAAGATAAGAATACTTAGGTTTTAAAAAAGAACAATATTTTAGGCAACACTATATTGATATTTCCGTATTTTTAAAGCTGACTAATTTAACAAATCCATGAAAACAAATTACACCTTATTACTTACACTTCTTGCAGTGGTCAGTGGTATATCTCAAAGTAGGAAATTACCAATAGATACCGTTGTAACCACACAACATAGCGTTACTATAAACGGTGCCGCTATCAACTATACTGCAAAAACCGGAACACAACCCGTTTGGGATGAACATGGTGAACCTACGGCCGCTTTACATTACACGTACTATACCCGAAATAATGTGAAGGACCGCGCATCACGACCGTTGTTAATTTCCTTTAATGGCGGCCCAGGATCCGGCTCCGTTTGGATGCATTTGGCCTATACAGGCCCCAGAGTATTAAAGATTGATGAGGAAGGTTATCCTATACAACCGTATGGTGTTCAAGAAAATCCTTTTTCCGTATTGGATGTCACCGATATTGTATATGTAAATCCTGCAAACACTGGTTATTCCCGTACCATTCCGGAATCTGGCAAGGAAGTAGATCGATCTAAATTTTTTGGTATTAATGCAGATATAAAATATTTGGCAGAATGGTTGAATACTTTCGTTACCCGAAATAATCGATGGCGTTCTCCTAAATATATAGTTGGCGAAAGTTATGGCGGCACAAGGGTAATGGGACTTGCAAAGGCATTACAGGACCAACAATGGATGTATCTAAACGGGGTGATTATGGTTTCTCCTGCAGATTATAAAGTGATTCGTGAGGACGGTCCTGTTTCACAAGCAATAAACCTACCCTATTATACCGCTGCTGCTTGGCATCACAAAGCCCTTCCGGCCGCTTTACAACAAAAGGATTTACTGGAAATATTACCTGAATCCGAAGATTACACTATCAACACCCTCATTCCTGCAATTGCAAAAGGCGGATTTATTTCGGATGAAGAAAGGACAAATGTTGCTAAAAAAATGGCCTACTACTCAGGTATACCAGAAAAAGATATTTTGGATATGAATTTGGTTATACCAACTTCCTATTTTTGGAAGAACCTACTAAAGGGCAAAGGGGACTACAATGTGGGTAGATTAGATTCAAGATACTTAGGTATTGATAGGCAAAACCTAGGGATGCGCCCGGATTATAGTGCGGAGCTAACCTCATGGCTGCACAGCTTTACCCCGGCCATCAATTATTATCTACAAGAAGAGCTTAATTTCAAAACAGACATCAAGTATAATATGTTCGGCCCTGTACGTCCATGGAACAATGAAAACGATACAACTAGGGACGATTTAAGGCAAGCAATGGCACAAAACCCCTATCTAAAGGTCTTAATACAATCAGGCTACTATGACGGTGCAACCACCTATTTTAATGCAAAATATACGATGTGGCAAGTAGATCCAAGTGGAAGAATGAAAGATCGTTTTACTTTTAAAGGATACCGCTCCGGTCATATGATGTACTTACGAAGAGAGGATTTAAAAAATGCTAATGATGATATTCGCGAGTTTATTTCAAACAGTCTGGCAAACGGTAAAAGTGCCAAATACTAAAGACTAAGGAATGCTCAAACGTACTCGGTTAGAAATACCTAGTAAACTCAAGGGCTCCTGATTTTTTATGATATACGTTTTGGAAGGCGTGATGAGATGAACATGGTCAATAGCCTGTTTATAAAGCTCATCACGCTTTCTTTTTTTCTTTTGTTTAAAGACATCAATCGTTAACCCTACGGAGGCACCACCAAGAACGGTAGCTAACAAATCGGCATTATCCCAACCATTATATTGATTCTGATCTATAGCTTCCTTTGCTATGCCTATAAGCAAACTACCTCCTACGGAACCAGCAAAGGTCCAAGCCCTATTACCTTTAGAAATCTGTGAAGCTACCCCTGCACCTACCATACCATATAAATTACCACCCAAAAAATGAAGGGCTTTATCTTGCTCCAATTGTCCGTAAGCATTTGTAATCAAAAAAAATAAAATAAGTACTATTGTAGTTTTGCCCATGATAGCCACAAATGTATAAATTCTAATGATAAAAGGTAAATGCTTGTCAAATTGAAAATATGAATTGAGCTAAAAAAATTAAAGAACTATCTTAGTAGACATAAATTCTTTCAATGAACGTACAGCGTTTTATACAAACACTAAAATTAATCCACATATCCCTTTTTATTGGACTTACCATATGTTCTGTTTTGGCTTATGTACAAAATAGCAGTTTTAATGCGGATATAAATACCAATAGTACGCTACTATATATCGTTCCCATTGTCGCCTTACTTGGATATTTTGGAAGTCAGGTATTTTTTAAGAAAATGCTATCCAAAGTACAAAAATCGGATGCTTTACAGACAAAATTGAAAACATATCAGACCGCTTGCATTGTAAAATACGCGCTATTAGAGGCTCCTGCATTTATAGCCTTATTTGTGTATCATGCAACAGGAAATGCCTTACCATTGGTCATAGCAGTATGCTTACTGGCCTATCTATTCGTACAAAAACCAACTGAAAATAAAATAATTAACAGTTTAGATTTAACTTCAGACGAGCGCAGAGCGCTGGATGGCAACTAGCATTTATTATGGGAAGACAGAAATTAATAGTGATAATGAGCGTACTAACAACTTTATTTGGTCTACATAAAATAGTAGCCCAAGAACAATCACAAGATTGGGCAAATTTAAACCACTTTCAAGCGGCCAATGCACAGGTAAGTACAACAGCATTAGAACCGAACCGAGTGGTTTTTATGGGTAATTCCATTACAATTGGCTGGTTAAATACAAGACCTGACTTTTTTAAGGATAAACCTTATATAAACAGAGGTATCAGTGGCCAGACCACCCCACAAATGCTCATCCGCTTCCGTCAAGATGTTATTGATTTGCATCCTAAAGTCGTCGTTATTTTGGCAGGGACCAATGATATTGCCGGGAACACCGGTCCATCTACTATAAAAATGATTGTAGATAATTTAAAGAGTATGGCAGAGTTAGCGCACACCAGTGGCATCAAGGTAGTACTCTCCTCTACACTACCAGTTTTTGACTATCCTTGGAAGCCGGGCTTACAACCGTCCCAAAAGATTATACAGTTAAACGCGGAATTAAAAGCATATGCAGAAAAACAAGGTCATGTCTATCTGGACTATTTTAGTGCTATGGTAGATGACCGCAATGGTCTGCCCAAAAAATATGCCGAGGATGAAGTACACCCAACCATAGAAGGTTATAAAGTCATGGAACCTCTGGTAGAAGCAGCTATCGCAAAAGCTATGGAATAGTTTTAACTGCAAGTAGCACCATAAAGGTACATTAGGTTATAAAATCATGTGCCCATACCACCTGACAATACATCCCTTAAATGTTTCAAATATAAGTGGAGGTGGATATACCCTAACTACTACTAAGCAAAAATAAGCTCTCAGGCATTTTCCTTATCCAATTTTAGAAATTCCTTTGTTGTTAAGAATACAGTAACGGAAAAAACTTT